>NZ_JBFRVX010000115.1:0-10644 GCF_041475345.1 Vibrio sp. 10N.222.48.A3
CTAAGCTCTAAGCTCTAAAAAGCAAATCGTACATAAACAAAAAGGGAAGCAGATGCTTCCCTTTTTTTTGTTTGAGTGCTTTACCCGCCGCAGTCAATAATACCTACCGTATGACTTAGCGGCTTAATACAGTCAGTTATAATATCTACAATCATATAACATCGTTGGATTTTTTAAATTGTAGAACTACTCGTTTCAGTCATGTTCAGAACACAAGTAATAACTCATAAACACGGTTTATTAATTGCTCTTCCAGTTAGACTCAACTGCCGGTTGGCTAAAGTCCAAAGAACCGCCATTAGAGTTAGCTTGCTTATCTTGTGATGCTCGATTCGCGCTTGCCTTGTCACCATCATGGTTTTCAGCCGCCTGTTGGTGATTGTTGGCATTTAAACCTTGAGCACTTGAAGCTTCGGTATCCAAATCCGCCTTATCGACACCTAACTCATCACTTTCTTCGTCAGAGGCTTCTTTCACTTTCTTATGTACTGGGATATCGCGTTTGTAGAGCTTGTTGAGCGCTTTAACGATAGAGTGCTTGGTGATTGCTTCTTGCGTCAACTTGGTCATTATTGGCTTAGTCAGAGCCTGTAATCCCACAACGGCATCAACACCAAGATCCCCACCAACTTTATCTCTCAAATACCTAGCATCCGCATAGCCAAAATGAGCCGATAAGAATAACCAGATATACGCGATAGCATTGCCGTGCTCACCATGGTCAATCCACGCCTCACCGGCTTTAAACATCGCTTCTGCACAGTTTTTTTCAGCTGCCGTTTCAAACCAGTAAACCGCTTCACGATGATTAGCGACAACACCAACACCGTTCAAATAGCTCATACCCAATTTAATTTTTCCGTCTAGACTATTCTTTTCAGCCGCTTTTCTGTACCACATGAAAGAGCTTTCTGGAGAATAATCTGGGTTCTCTCTATCTAAGCACCAATCCCCCATAAAAAGCATCGCTTCAGTGTTACCACTAGCTGCAGACTCTTCAATATAGGCGCTGCCTTTCGGAAGGTTTTTCTCAACTCCGCGACCAAACACGAGTGCTTTACCCACCTCGAATTTTGCAAGCGGATCATTATCCAGTGCTGATATCGCTAACTGCCAAAAATTGGCCTTTTCTCTTAAAATTAGGTCTTCTTTGCACTTCATACTCAGACGCACAATGCCGTACATGCCGTTGACATTGTCTAAATGGGCAGCTTTATCGTACCAATACAGAGCTTCCTTAAGATTGACTCGTTCGGCCTCTTTCGCCAAATACAGAATCGACGGCACATGCCCTGTTTCAGCCTTAAATTGACGATCTTTTTGCTCTTGGATACGTGCTTTTTCAATCGCTTTTCGGTAAGCGACAGCGCGAGCTTTACGTTCTTGTTCCAAGCGCTTTTTTCTTAGCGACAAAGAGACCAACCAAACAGCAATCAGTATTAACGAAAGAGCGGTCGCACCAATTGCGATTCCCATTGTACTCATAAAATATTTTGTCCTAACTCGGCTAATAGCACCCTACACAGGAAAGCAATCAACCTATAGCGAGCAGTATGTTTGAATGACAGGGAAAAGCGCAGTTATTAAAACGTTCCGCCCTAACATGAATTTTGTTCAGTATCTCAGGAATACATAATGATAAAAAGCCTACGAGTATCTATCCGTCAGCACTCCATTAATGCTGTGATCCCGCTCGCTTTTTCTCTATAAGTCTTGGGGCGTTACTTATCTATCTTATCTATCAGCTTATGGCCTAGACTTTCCAACTAACCTTGCTGCATCTTTTCCCAAATGGTCGGAGAGCCAATATAGTCTTGAACCATAGTAATGAACTCTTTCACCAATTTGGTCTGCTTACGATGCGGATACACAGCATAAATAGCCGTATCAACCGTCGAGATTGCATAATCAGGAAGTAACGTAACCAAGCCCAGTTCTTTCATTGAGGCATACAAGTTTGATTGGTCAAGGAAGCCATAACCTAAGCCATCTTTCACGCAAGACACCATGGTGCGAACATCACTCACCTTATAGTTACCGCGAATCGTTAGGCTTTGGAAAGTGTTGCCATGCGGCTCTTCACTGATCCGCAGGTGATCGACTGTCATATCACCATTGGTATAGATAACCGCAGGTAAAGAGAGCAAATCTTGTGGCGTCTTTGGCTCACCGTGCTCTTTCACAAAGTCGTTCGATGCAACCAGCATGAAGTTACTGTCGGCAATCTTCTTGGCAATCAAATTGGATTCAACAAGCTTACTGAAGCGAAACGCGATATCAAACTGCCCTGCAATAATATTCGCGATCTTGTCGTCTAGTGACAGCACAATCTGAACATCCGGATACTTTCTCATGAACTGAGTAATAATAGGTTGTAAGTATTGCTGACCAAAATAGATCGGCGACGTAATTCGTAACACACCTTTGGGTTCAGATTGGTACGAGTCGGCAATGCCTTGAATCTGATTAATAGTATCTTTCAGTACATAGGTTTGCGCGAGAATATCTTCCCCTGCCGACGTCAACGAGAACGAACGCGTAGAACGGTTGAGTAACTGAACACCTAAATCTTGCTCCAGCTTTTTGATCTGTTTAGAGAGCGATGAGTTGTCCATATCGTGTAAGGTTGCCGCTTTGGTAAACGACCCTTGTTGAACCACATCTAAGAACAATAACAACTGATTAGTATTTGGCACTGCGCCTCTCCTACAATAAAACTCGACTAACGTTCATCTTTGGGTGTATCCATAACAACCATGGTCGTAATGGATTGAACCTGAGCACATTCCCCAAGCACATCGGCATGAAACTTCTTATAGCCCGGTAGATCTTTGGTCTCAACTCTAAGCAAGTACTCGTTAGCACCAGTAATGTTGTGACACTCCACCACCTCTTTCTCCATACTGACGTGCTGTTCAAACTCTAGCTGAGCCGCTTTGCTGTGGCTCGACAAGCCAATCGAAACATAAGCAATAAAGCCAACGCCCATCAGGCCATTATCCAGAACCGCGCGGTAACCTTGAATGATCCCTTTACGCTCGAGATCCTGTACTCGCCTTAAGGTCGCTGAAGCCGACAATCCTATACGTTCTGAAAGCTCAATGTTGGAGATTCTGCCGTCCAATTTAAGCTCTTGCAATATCCTTTCGTCAAATCTATCCATAAGTACTTATTATTGTGCATTAAGTGATAATTGAGGAAATAAAAGCACATAATTGCCTCACTTTCCACCTACTATGTTTCTCAACACGTGAAAGTCATGACCGGTCAGTCACTTCGTTCATTTTACTGCTGGAGAATCACAATGCCTTTAGAACAACTTAGCGCACTTGCCTTGTTTGCGTTTGTCTCGACCTTCACACCAGGTCCAAATAACATCATGCTCATGACATCAGGAGCCAATGTTGGCTTTGCTCGTACCATTCCGCACATGCTGGGCATTGCTCTGGGGTTTGCAGCCATGTTGCTATTGGTTGGCTTCGGCTTAATGGGGATTTTTAACGCCTATCCGGTCTCTCACCAAATCTTGAAATACCTGAGTCTTGCTTACCTCGTGTACCTTGCGATTAAGATAGCATTGAGCGGTAAAGCGAAAAGTACTGAGGCTTTTAAACCAATGACCTTCATTGGTGCGGCAAGTTTTCAGTGGGTGAACCCGAAAGGTTGGTCAATGGCGCTGACGGCAATTTCAGTGTACAGCAGTGGTAGTTCATGGTGGGAGCTCGCGATCATCGCCAGTATATTCACACTAGCCAACTTGCCATCAGTGACATTCTGGACGGCAGCAGGCAAACAACTGCAACACTGGTTAACAACACCAGTACGCATCAAGAGCTTCAACTACGGTATGGCAGGCTTACTTCTAGCCTCAACGATTCCGATGATCTAATCGACTTACTTTATCTATTGATGGTTAGTACACCGGTGCTAACCATCCGTTTCTTTAAAAGAGCTTAATAATCTCGCTTAGCCATTGACCAAATGTCGCCTGCCCACTCGGCGTTAACGTCCAGACAAAAGCCACAACGTTAAGTGACGCCGTCACGAAAAATACAAATCTAAATGGTTGCTTCTGCGTTTTATGACGCAGTTTATCTTGAGCAATTAACGCACCTAACCAACCACCAGCAACAGAAAAAACATGCAGAGTTTTCTCTGGTACACGCCAATTACCATTGATTGCCGCTCTCTTGTCCTTCGCGTACACAAAAAACGTCACTATTCCGATAACTAAATACCACACCAAGAGCGCTTTTGAACTTTCTGAAAACAACGCAGATACCGCTACCAATACCAGATAAGTAATAGCGATTTGAATAGATGAAGACAACATCAACTCCTTTGGATAATGAACAACATAGCGTCACCATTCCACATTAAAGACTCACTAAGGCTATTTGAGGCGAATGAGTACAAACTTTTTTTGATAGGAAAAACAACCAGCGAGTGAAGTGCCACTAAGCTCACATAAATAAGGCGTAGTTATCACCCCTAGCGACTACTCCTATCTTCTACGCCTATGGCTAACCAACTGTATTTTATGAGCTATTGAACCAATAAAAAAGCGCGTTAACCACCACAATCCGTGATATCGACACTAGGTTTCCTATTTTTACGGATTAAAAATAACTTAATACATAAGCGTCACAAATAGTGGAGCATCGTTAAGCCTAGGATATTCATCTTCGTAAAAAATATGGATATCAAAACGTGAACGAAATAAATACCAATAAACACGAGATTCTACAAAGTACCTTGAAGATTGCAAAAACAAAGAGCTTCAATATTGCGCAAACAAACAACTTCAAACGTTCAGCTTTAGCCAAGGCGATATTGCCTCTCGTCACCGCGACCTTGGTAGCAGGCTGTGGAAGCGACACTAGCAAAACAAACTCTGACAGCAATAGTCTATATAAAGCCGCTGAAAACGAAGTTGTTATTTATTACAAACGAGATGTTGCAGCGGCTCGCGCTTCTGGCTCGACCTACGACGGCTGGGGGCTTCACCTTTGGAATGGTGAAGGTTGTACGAGCACTGACTTAGTCGGCATGGGATTAGGTAACAATGGGACTGACTGGGATGTACCTTATGAATTCAAGGGCATCAATGATACCTATGGCGCCTACTACGTGTTGAAAGTCGACCCAGATGCATCCGACCCTCATAAGTGCATGAACTTCATCTTGCATAATGGCGGCGATAAGGCGTTTGGCAGCGCCAACTCGAAAATTGATCTCACCAAACTGAGTCAATCTCAATCTGTATTCGGTTTCCATGGCAGCAGCGCGCTGTACTACGAACCGATTTCAGAACGCCCAGTTAAGATTGATGGCCAGAAGGCACATTGGTTGGACTCAAACACAATCGCTTGGGAAGCTGCAGACGGTGCCGATTCTCTCAAGTTGTTCTACGCACTCGATAACAGCATCACGATAAACGATGATAAGGCGATCGCCGGTGGGCAGGCCGTTGAACTCAAAAAAGATGGCAAGCTATCCTCTGCATTAAAAGAACGCTTCCGTCATCTAGCAAGCCTACCCGCTTTATCAATTGATGTTGACGCCAGCACGCTGCGCACCATCTTGAAATCTCAAATCATTGTTGTTGCGTATAATGTGAATGGCGACGTTATCTCTTCAACTGAAGTTCAAAAGCCCGGCGTACTTGATGCTGTATTTGCCAACAAAGAGACGGGTAACGCAATCGGAGAAACACTGGGGGCGATTGTGGAAGGCAGCACGACGACCTTCAAACTTTGGGCTCCTACCGCGCAAGATGTTGAACTCGTCCTCTACAGCGAAGACCGACAAAGTTCAAAAGTGATCCCAATGACGGAAAGCTTGGAAACAGGCATTTGGGCAACGGATTCAATTTCTAACGCCGTGAATAGTTATTACCGTTACCAAGTGAAGGTCTACCACCCAACCACTGGTAATATCGAAACTCGCCTTGTGACCGACCCATACTCACTCGGCTTGTCGAAGAATTCAGCATACTCACAAGTGATTGACCTTGATGAAGCAGCACTGATGCCACAAGGTTGGGCTGGATATAAGCGCCCAACCGTGAAGAAAGACGAAGACCACGTACTGTACGAATCACACCTTCGTGACTTTAGCTTCAGTGATAAGTTAGGTACAGCAAGCTTAAACGGCAAGTACCTAGCGCTAACAGAAGCCGATCGTGAGTCAGTAAAACACTTGAAAGCTCTGAAAGATGCCGGTTTAACTACGCTTCATATCTTACCTGCATTCGATATCGCTACCATCAATGAAGATGACGCGAGCCGCGTGGATATCACCGACACCGTTGGCAAACTCTGTAACGTAAAACCAACGGCGACTTTATGCGGCACCGAAGATGAAAACAAAACCATCGAAACCGTACTCAACAGCTATAACTCTTCAACAGGCGATGCCCAAGCTCTAATGAACGATCTGCGTATGCTAGATAGTTTCAACTGGGGCTACGACCCATTTCATTACACCGTTCCAGAGGGAAGTTACGCGACAGATCCTAACGGTTCAAAACGTATTCTAGAATTCCGTCAAATGGTTAAAGCTGCGCACGAAATGGATCTTAAACTGATCATGGACGTGGTTTATAACCATACCAATGCGTCTGGCGTGAACGATAAGTCCGTACTGGATAAGATCGTCCCTGGGTATTATCACCGCCTGAATGTGAACACTGGTGGCGTGGAAAGCTCAACGTGTTGTGATAACACCGCAACTGAAAACCTAATGATGGGTAAGTTGATGGTCGACTCACTCAAGGTATGGGCTGACGACTATAAGGTTGATGGTTTTCGTTTTGACTTAATGGGCCACCAGCCAAAAAGCGTAATGGTTGAAGCATTGAAAGAAGTGCGCAAGATCGACCCAAATACCCTGTTCTATGGCGAAGGTTGGGACTTTGGCGAAGTAGCAAACAACGCTCGCTTCGAACAAGCCAACCAGATCAATATGGCAGGCACCGAAATTGGCACCTTCTCTGACCGTTTGCGTGATGCAGTACGCGGCGGTAGCCCATTTGATGGTGGTGTCGATTCTGAAGGTAAGCACCCACTTCGATTTAACCAAGGCTTCGGTAACGCCGCGTTTGCCAACGAAGAAACCAAAGTTGATCAAGATTCAGTCAACGGTCGTTTACACAACCAAGATCTTGTGCGTTTAGGCATGGCCGGTAACTTAGCCGAATACGTATTACTGGATTACAAAGGCGATACCAAACTGGGCAAAAACGTCGACTACAACGGCGCACCTGCCGGCTACACCAAAATGCCGTCAGAGAACATCTCTTACGTTTCCAAGCACGATAACCAAACTCTTTGGGATAACAACGCTTACAAAATCGCCGAAGGTACAAGCTCTGCAGAACGTGCTCGTATGCAGTCGGTATCGCTCTCGACCGTCATGTTGGGTCAAGGCATCCCGTTCATACACATGGGTTCTGAACTGTTACGTTCTAAATCGATGCAGCGTGATTCTTACGACTCTGGCGATTGGTACAACCGTGTGATGTTTGATGGTACTGGCAATAACTGGAATGTTGGCTTACCTCGTGAAGACAAAGATGGTGCCAACTGGGAACTCATCAAAACTATCATTGCCGACAGCACAGCTAAACCAGTAAAAGAAGACATTGACCTCACCAAGCAGCAATTCCTAGAGCTGTTAAAAATCCGCAGCTCAAGTGAACTGTTCCGCTTAGACACAGCAGAAGAAGTCATGAAGCGTGTCGACTTCCGCAATGTGGGCAAAGATCAAATCGAAGGCCTGATCGTGATGTCTATTGATGACGGAATCTCCACAGGCAAAGACCTAGATCCAACCGCTGATGCCATTGTGGTTGTCATAAACTCAACGAGTAAATCTCAATCATTCAAGATCACGGGAGCGACGGGCTTTACACTCCATACCATTCAGCAGAACTCTGCCGATGACATCGTGAAAGGCGCCACCTTTTCCGCTGAGACCTTCACCGTTCCGCCATTGACCACCGCGGTATTTGTGCAAACTCAAGGCGCATCACAAGGTGCTGGGTTATCGGTTGATAACTCACAAAAGGACGTATCTAAGATTCCGCCATATGGCAAAACGACCGTCTATGTACGTGGTGCAATGAACGGATGGAACCCGACGGACGCTTGGGCGATGAGCTTCGTTGGTAACGGCGTTTACTCTGTCAGTGGCGCTTTGGCTGTGGGTGAATATGGCTTCAAGTTTGGCGGTTCTACTTGGGGTGTCTTGGATATTGGCTGTCACTCCGTCGACTTAGCTAAAGGCTCGATCAACATTGGCAGCGAAGGCGACTGTAAGTTGAATGTAACCGAAGCCGGCAACTACACATTCACACTGAATGCGATTCATCAACTCAATGACAGCGCAGAAAAAGCCGTGGTATCTGTGACGAAACAATAAGCTTCACATTCACATAATCATCACAGACGAGCCTGTTTTTTTGGGGAAAAGCGAGGGGAGGTATTAACCTCCCCTTTTTTTGAGCAGCCGCTCACATACCACAGCAACTACGCCCCGATTTTCTTACCCAAGGAGGATAAAGCCGCATTCTGATTAAGCTAGCCTCCTAACGATAACTTCTATATCAAATATAACGTCTATATCAAACATAACGTCTAGCACAGCTTCAACGACAAAGCCCTACACCTCCACTTCTCGAGATGGAATATAAGTATGTACAACAAGAAACATTCAATCTATCAAGTTTTTACCCGTTTGTTCGGCAATCAGAATACACAGAACACACCTTGGGGAACCATTGAACAAAATGGCGTGGGCAAGTTCAGTGACTTCACCAATAAAGCGCTGACAGAAATTAGAGAACTCGGCATCACTCATATTTGGTACACCGGAGTACCACATCATGCTGTGATCAACGACTACAAGCACATCAGCATCTCAGACGATCATCCAAGCGTTGTAAAAGGACGGGCTGGCTCACCTTATGCCGTCAAAGATTACTACTCCGTAAACCCAGATCTTGCTGACAACCCAGCGCAGCGTTTACAGGAATTCGAAGCCTTGATCAAAAGAAGCCATGACAATGGTTTGAAAGTCATCATTGATATCGTCCCTAACCACATTGCCCGTAATTACCAAGGCTTGAATAACCCAGAGGGCGTACGTGACTTTGGTGATCAAGATGACACGACGGTTGAGTATCATCGCAACAATAACTTCTATTACATTCCTGACAGCGCATTTGAACTGCCCGAGATCGAACCTGCGTTCATTCCTCTTGGAGGCGAACAACATCCGAATTTAGCCTCACCGTTTCTTGAATCCCCAGCCAAATGGACAGGTAACGGATCGCGTTTGAGCAAACCAAACTTCGATGATTGGTATGAAACCGTAAAAATTAACTATGGCGTGCGACCAGACGGTTCAAAAGACTTCCCTGAACTACCGAATGATTATGCGATGCATGATCACCTCGCCCACTACCATTTCTGGCAGCAAGTTGATGTGCCGGATTCATGGGTTAAGTTTCGAGACATCGCATTATATTGGTTAGAAAAAGGCGTCGATGGATTTCGCTACGATATGGCAGAAATGGTACCGGTCGAATTCTGGAGCTATCTCAATTCATCAATCAAAGTAAAGAATCAAGACGCCTTTTTGATGGCGGAAGTGTACCAACCGGACCTTTATCGTGATTACATTCGCATGGGTAAAATGGACTATCTGTATGACAAAGTCGATCTTTACGACGGCCTAAAAGCAGTCATGCAAGGTAAGGCTTCAACGGCAGTCATCCCTGAGATCCAGCATCAAATGATGGACATCGAACATCACATGATGCACTTCTTAGACAACCACGATGAGCAGCGTGTCGCGTCTCCTGATTTTGTTGGTAACCCACACATTGCCAAACCTGCCATGTTAGTCAGTGCGCTATTAAGTAGCTCTCCCACCATGATTTACTTCGGGCAAGAAGTAGGCGAATCGGGCGCGGAGAACGCAGGCTTTGGGCAACCTTCTCGCACGTCTATATTTGACTACATCGGTGTTCCTCAACATCAAAAATGGATGAACGGAGGAAAGTTCGATGGCGGGCAGCTCAACGATGACGAAAAGCAGCTCAGACTCTTCTACCAACAAGTGATGACGTTTTCATTGAACCATTCATCGATGACCGGAGCGTACCAAGACTTACACCAATCCAATCAGCTAAGTGATTCTGTTTATGCTTTCTTGCGTTTTGATAACCAAGAACTGGTTATCGCCGCGGCTAACTTCAGCCAAAGAAAAACAGACCACATTCAGTTGAAGGTGACGGCAGAGGTTATTCAAAAACTAGGCATCGCTGACGGAAGCTATACGCTCCAAGAACATATTGAAGGCGTCCAACAACAGACGCTGTATGTGGAAAATGGTGTCGGTTACTTCAGTGCAGAATTCCCCCCCCTAGCCGCTTTCGCTTGGGTGTTACCCCTTTAATCAATCGTTCTAAAAGTAACTGGTGATGACGGCGTTAAATCAGAGGAAACGGTACTTAACGTCGTCTTCGGATAAGTAAAATTCAGACGGTCGTTGGTTTTCAAAGCACGTTCTAAGCAGCTATGGCGGGTAGCTGTAACTTGTTTTTGCCCCATTATTTGGTAGACCTTTTACTCATTC
>NZ_JBFRVX010000116.1:0-10069 GCF_041475345.1 Vibrio sp. 10N.222.48.A3
CGATCATGATGACCATGAAGGCCACGACCATTCAGAAGGTGGGCACGGCGAATTCACTGTCGAGTACCATTACCAATGTTCAGATATTGCGAAGCTAGATACCGTGAGCACTCAATGGTTCTCTAAGTTCAGCAACACAAAATCAATGACGGTAAACCTTCTAACTGACAGCGCTCAAATTCAAGAAGTGCTTAACGCAGATCGTATTAGTTTTCGATTCTAATCCGTATTAGATTGAATTAAACGTAGATACGCAGCCAAGTAAGTAGTCACTTACTTGGTTGTGCAAATCGGTGTGTTCTGGGAATTTATTTTTCTAATAGCTGTCCAGTAAATACACCGCTTTAATCATTGGAGCTAATATGTCTTTTGACAGTTCATCACTTGTGGTCAAACTCGAAAATATCAGCTTTCGTTGGAAGCCTGAATTACCCCCAACGCTAGAGATCCCCTCACTGCATATCCAAGCCCAAGAGCACCTTTTCATCAAAGGGCCTAGTGGTTGCGGGAAATCAACATTGTTAGGGTTACTGACCGGAATCAACCAAGCTGAACAAGGCGAAGTATCTATCCTTGGCCAAGACCTCACACAGCTAACACCTCGTCAGAGGGACAAGTTCAGAGCCGATCATATTGGCTATATATTCCAACAATTTAATCTGCTTCCTTACTTGTCAGTGATCGACAACGTGACGCTTCCTTGTCAGTTTTCTAAGATTCGTAAGCAGCAAGTCACTGAAAGTCAGAACAGCCTGCAAGCAACCGCTCAAGAGTTGTTGCTCAGATTAAAGCTACCTCAAGCTCTAATGGACAAGCCTGTTACCGAATTGAGCATTGGTCAACAACAACGTGTTGCTGCCGCTCGTGCTTTGATCGGCCAACCGAAAATCATTATTGCCGACGAGCCAACCTCGGCTCTGGATCATGACAACCGAGAAGCCTTCATCGAATTGTTACTAGAGCAAGCAAATCAAGCCGGGTCTACTCTGATATTTGTCAGTCACGATCCAACATTAGAAACGCTATTCACTCGAACCATAGATTTAAAAACCGTTAACCAAGCTAAGGTTGTCGTATGAAAGTAATTACTCACTTAGCCCTAAAAAGCGTACTCAACCGTAAAGCCACCGCTATTCTGACGATTCTCACCGTGGCAGTGTCAGTGATTCTATTACTCGGTGTTGAACGTGTAAGAACCGAAGCAAAAAGCAGTTTTGCTAATACGATTTCAGGTACCGACCTTATTGTTGGTGGCCGCTCTGGTCAGGTAAACCTACTGCTTTATTCGGTATTTAGAATTGGTAATGCAACCAACAACATCGACTGGAAAAGCTATCAAGAATTTAGCCAGCATAATGCTGTAAAGTGGGCGATACCCATCTCATTGGGAGATTCACATAAAGGCTTTCGTGTAATGGGCACGAACCATAGTTACTTTGATAATTATCGCTATGGAAGTAAGCAACCACTTACTTTTCAGCAAGGTAAAGAGTTTAATCAGCTATTTGATGTCGTGATTGGTGCCGATGTCGCGAAGAAGTTAGATTACAAGATTGGTGATCACATCATTCTGGCGCACGGTATCAGTGATGTCGCCTTCAGTCGCCACGACAACCTGCCTTTCACCATTGTAGGAATACTCGCGCCAACCGGCACACCAGTAGATAAAACGGTGCATGTCTCGTTAGAGGCCATTGAAGCGATTCACGTTGGTTGGGAATCGGGGGCTAACCTAGGCCACACACCGAATGCTGAAGCGCTAAAGCAACGTGACTTCCAACCAAAGCAGATTACCGCGATGATGGTTGGCCTTAAATCGAAGATCCAAACCTTTGCACTGCAACGAGAAATCAATAACTACCGCCAAGAACCTTTGAGCGCCATTATGCCAGGCATTGCGCTTCACGAATTATGGGGAATGATGGCCGTAGCAGAGCAAGCACTACTGATTGTTTCAGGGTTTGTGGTAATCGCGGGACTGCTAGGGATGCTGAGTAGTCTACTCACTAGCTTGCAAGAAAGACGTCGAGAGATGGCCATTCTGCGCGCGATGGGAGCAAGGCCTCGTCATGTGTTCGGTTTACTGATCAGTGAAGCAAGTGCCCTAACCTTCCTCGGTATCACATTGGGTGTTGCCGTGTTGTTTGCGCTAATCGCAGTAGTTGCTCCTATTGTGCAACAAAGTTATGGTATCAACATATCGATATCCGCAATCACACCTCATGAGTGGAAACTGCTTATGTTGGTGCAAGTTGCCGGAATCATTATTGGCTTTATTCCCGCTTTCAGAGCTTACCGTCAGTCATTGTCTGATGGCATGACTATCCGAATCTAAAATAGGAACCTACGATGCAACGCAAATTCCTACTGATACTTGGGTTACTTATGTTCCCATTTATCAGCACAGCTCACGCTGAAACCACTCAGACTGACGAATCGGTATTAACACTCGATTGGATTGACTTGATTCCAGAGTCAGAGCGAGCACAACTCGACTCATTTGGTATGCCTATGGTTAACCACGACAGTATGGACAAACCTCAACAATCGACACTTGGCGCTGTTCGCCCAGAGCTGAATGGCAGCACAGTCAAGATTCCTGGCTTTGTGATTCCATTGGAAGGCGATGAGAACATGATCACTGAGTTTCTGTTAGTGCCGTACTTTGGCGCATGTATCCACGTACCGCCACCGCCGCCGAACCAAATCATCTACGTGAAGTTCCCTAAAGGTGCACCAATACAGCAGCTATGGGATGTGATTTATTTAGTAGGTACACTAAAAACCGAGTCAATAAGCCACGACTTAGCTCAAACAGGTTATCTTATTGAAGGTACTGCGATTGAAGAATATGACGACATGTAGTCATTAGAAGGGTGGCTCAAGGATGAGCTGCCGTCACTGAACGAGTGAGATCATTCAATAACAGTTTAATAACGATAATTTTATTCTAAATTATGCGATGTAATTAGACAAGTACGCTAGAACAGCGACATAAGTAGCGAGTAATAACCCTATACTAAGCTGTTTCTTCAGCTTGTTATCATTGACTTGATTCATAACTCCTCCTTGAGAATTACAACAAATTTAACATTTTATTATCATTAGCAAAAGTAAAATTTTGTTGAAACCTTCAACTCTGCACGCAAAATCTAGCCACCAATAAGATAAAGAGTTACATTTTAGACAGTTATACCAATCACAATAAGTAAGTGTTCAGAAATAGCGTAGGAAAAAGGCTTGAGAACAAGGCGGAGCTTTTTGATAAGTAGTTATTCTACAATCAAAAATTCTAACGCTGTTATCGAGCGTTTTAACAAGCTAGAGCGAGCAATTATTTACTACGATTGGTATTGAGTCGTCTCCTAACGGTACTCTTATGTCAGAAACCAAACAGCCAGTGATCATTGAGCATGCTAGCGATACACAGCAAAAGCATGAGAAAAAGCCTCATATTGCCGACAGTGCAAGCAGAATGCGGCACATCGCACAAAGCTTCGGCCTCGATTCCTTAATTAGTCATAGTGCAAAGCCAAACGATAAAGCTGAGAGTACGCTTATCGAACGGGCACTATTACGAGAGAAAAAACGTAGAGAACTTCGCCAAAAGAACCTAGAACAGATTCTAAAGTTGGCACACTCTTCATGTAAGGATGAAGCGGCTGGAGACCCTGATCAGGACTGGCTATACCGTTTCTTCGATATGGCACAAGAGATCCACAATACATCGATGCAGAGGCTATGGGCTCAAGTACTGAAACGAGAAGTCACCAACCCAGGCTCGACTTCGATGAAAGCGCTGCAGATCTTAAAAGACATGACACCAAAAGAAGCGCTCACCCTGCAAAGAGCAGCGTCACTTGGTTGTAGCTTTGGTAGTGATAACAGCAGAAAACTGTTACTCGGCTTTAAATCCCATGCTGGAATCTTCAGCTTTGGTAAAAGGGACACCACCAACACCATCAATCTTGGTGGACACAACCTTCCCTACTCTAGCTTGCTCCACTTGATTGAACTCGGAATTATTCTGGGCACAGAACTAGAATCTGGAGAGATTGATTTCGATCCTGCTCTGCACTTAACTTATCAAGGTAAGGGCATGTCACTGGCACCATTATCAAAAGGGGTAAAGCTGATTTACTACCGATTCAGTCCAACAGGCAATGAGCTTTGCAACTTACTTGGCAACAAGCCTAACACGCAGTATTACGACCAGCTGATTGCGCTATTGAGCCAAAAATTTACGGTTCAAACAGAAGTTAAAAGCAGTGTGAACTACACCGTCTAGACAATCGATACTGTAAAAAATAGACGGTGTACGCTGTGAAGAGTATTGATAAGAGTGAAGAGAATCTAGAGGATAAGGTTCTTGTCTCGGAAAACCAAGGCTGCACTATTTATCCGCAGTGAATTAAGCAGATAAACAGGAGAGTAGCCTTAGTCATACCATCGATCTCAATTGGATAAAATATTACGCTTCTCTAAAGCCTCAATACACAATTCGACCAGTTCATCGAGTGTCTTTTCGCCCGCGGGTAGATCTATCTCAGGGCTCTGAGGCGCTTCGTACACTGAGCTAATACCCGTGAAGTTCGGGATTTCTCCCGCTCGTGCTTTCTTATACAGGCCTTTCGGGTCACGCTGCTCACACACCTCAAGTGGTGTGTTCACAAACACCTCAAGAAACTCCCCTTCCGGTAATAAATCACGTACCAACTGTCTCTCCGCTTGATGTGGAGAGATAAACGCTGACAACACGATCAAACCCGCATCCGCCATCAATTTAGCGAGCTCACCAATACGACGAATATTCTCTCGACGGTCTTGCTCTGAGAAGCCAAGGTCGCTACATAACCCATGACGGACATTGTCGCCATCCAATAAGTAAGTATGGTAACCAAGTTGGGCTAAGCGGTTTTCTAATGATCCAGCAACTGTTGATTTCCCAGAACCAGATAATCCAGTGAACCAGAGCACAGCTGGTTTCTGTGATTTCAGATCCGCACGAAATGTTTTATCAATCGAATGTTGATGCCACACAACATTCTCATCTTTTGGTTTGAGTACTGCGGTCATAATTAGTCCTTTAAATAAACAGCATTAAAATGGGAAAAAGTAAGGAATCAGGGTCAGCACCAAGCCCGAATAGACAATCGAGATTGGGATGCCGATACGTAGATAATCCGTGAGATGGTAATTACCTACGCTATAAACAAGTAAATTAGTTTGGTAGCCGTATGGCGAAATAAAACTGGCACTGGCACCAAATAGAACCGCCATAATGAATGGCATAGGGTCAACGCCATAGCCGATAGCCATGCTATAGCCGATTGGGAAAGAGAGTGCTGCGGCCGCATTATTGGTAACCAGTTCTGTTAGAACCAAGGTCATAAAATAGGTCGCGACTAACGCACCAAACACGCCCCAGCCATTAAAGGCTTCCATAAACATCAGCCCCATACGCTCAGACAGCCCAGATGAAATCATCAGTTGAGCAATAGACAGAGCGGAGCCAACGATCACCACAATATCAACCGGAAAACGGCGACGGAGTTCACCCAGTTGCACCACACCAAAGGCCACCAGCAACAGTAAGAAACCAGCCAGCCCTTTGATAATCGGCACGACTTCAGCAAGGGCTAGACCAATCACACTGGCAAAACCGAGCAATACAAACGTCGATTTATCGGCATCAAGCTTGGCACTCGAGTCCAAGTCATTCATCAACACAAACTCTTTGTTGTGTTGCTGGCGCTGTTCTTCAAAGCGTTTACCGGGAACCAAAATCAAGGTATCACCAGCGGTCAATGTGATATTCCCTAGCCCACCTTCAAGGCGCTCATGGCCACGACGAATAGCAACTACAACTGCATCGAAACGGTCTCTAAACTGGCTTGTTTTGAGGGTTTTATTACAGAAGCTTGCCGACGAACTCACCACCACTTCAACAAAGCTCTGGCCGTTAAGGTGATGCTGGCCAAACAGGGTCAACCCTTGAATTTCTTGTAGTGTCGCTACGCTTTCAACGTCGCCACAAAACAGCAACCGGTCACGGGCTTGAAGAATAAAATCAGGGTCAATCGAAGCCGTGGTCTTACCGTCGCGAATCACTTCGGCTAAGAACAATTTTCTCAAAGCTCTTAGATTATTTTCGCTAACACTGCGGCCAACTAACGGTGAGCCAGGTTCAACTCGCGCCTCTAGAAAGTAAGGCAGATCATCCTGCGACCCATCATCGTAGCTTGGTAAGAAGTAACTCAGAGGGATAAGAATCAAAACACCACCCACCAAGACCGCTAAACCGATCAAGGTTGGAGTGAAAAAGTTTAAGCTTGGCAGTCCAGCATCTTCAACAAAACTATTGATGATCAAATTAGTTGAAGTGCCGATCAATGTCAGGGTTCCGCCTAAAATGGCAGCGTATGACAAAGGGATAAGTAACTTAGATGGCGCGTGCTGTTGATTGCGTTTGATCGCTCCGATCAAAGAGACAACCACCGCTGTGTTATTAGTAAAAGAAGAAAGTAGCGCTGTGGAAATACCCAACTTCGCAACCACGGTACCTAGCCTACCTTCAGAGATATTGCGGCTAACCCAGCTGATTAAGCGAGTTTTCTCCAACGCACTTGATGCGAGGATCAGAAGAATTAAAGTCAGTAACGAGGAGTTAGTGAAGTTATTGGCTAGGCTCGACAAGTCGATCATACCAGCCATAAAAGCAATAAAAGCCGCGCCAGCAAAGATAAAGCTTGGCTTAATACGGGTAACGAGCAGGCAAGTAATGATGCCGAGCAAAATCGCTAATACAAATCCTTGTTGCCACATATACCCGTCCTTTATGGCGGAAACAATCGGTTTCCGCCTGATTCAATAAGCTGTTACTTGGTCGTTTATGACTTCAGTAGTTGGCTTAGATCTTTGGCATCCCAATGAGGGAAGTGCTTGCGTACCAATGCGTTGAACTCAAGTTCAAATGCAGAGAAGTTACCGACTTGCTGTTCAACAGAGTCCAAACGGTCTCGAATCAAACCAGCACCAACCGTCACATTAGTCAGGCGGTCGATAACAATGAAACCACCGGTGTCCGCACTCTCACGGTATTTATCCAGCGCGACGGTCTCGTTCAATGACCATTCACACAAACCAATACCATTCAGTGGCAACTCATCAACAGCGTGAGTCGACAGGTTGTTGATATCATATTGATGACGAACCGTTTCAACCTGACCGACGGTTTTCTTGCCTGCGATCTTGATGTCGTAAGCTTTACCCGGTTGCAGTGGTTGCTCTGTCATCCACACGATGTCTGCCAATACATGGTTGGTTGATTCAATCTGTGCATTTTCTAGCACAATCAAATCACCACGGCTGATATCGATTTCATCTTCAAGAGTCAGTGTTACCGCCAAACCCGCTTGTGCTGATTCAAGTTCACCATCAAAGGTCACAATGCTTGCCACCTTAGAGGTTTTACCTGAAGGCAACGCCTTGATTTCATCACCGACGCTGACACGACCAGAAGCCACGGTGCCGGCAAAGCCACGGAAATCTAAGTTAGGACGATTGACATACTGCACAGGGAAACGGAATTCGCCCGCAGAACGTTTTTGGTCAATGTCTACGTTCTCTAACACTTCTAATAGCGATGGACCTTCGAACCATGCAAGCTCTTTGCTTGGCGCAGCAACGTTAATACCTTCAAGTGCCGAAACTGGCAGAATCTGAATATTAGTCTCGCCCTCTAGGTTTTCAGCAAACTCTAGGTACTGATCGCGAATCTCCTCAAAACGATCTTGCGAGTACTCGACGAGATCCATTTTGTTGACTGCAACGATGAAATGCTTCAAACCAAGTAGGTTAGAAATAAACGAGTGACGACGTGTTTGATCCAGTACGCCCTTACGAGCATCAATCAAGATCACTGCCAGATCACACGTTGAAGCGCCTGTTGCCATATTACGCGTGTACTGCTCATGCCCAGGGGTATCAGCAATAATGAATTTACGCTTTTGAGTCGAGAAGTAGCGATAAGCCACATCGATCGTAATCCCTTGCTCACGCTCAGCCTGCAAGCCATCAACAAGCAATGCCAAGTCAGGTTTCTCACCTGTGGTACCCACTCGTTGGCTATCCGAGTGAACTGCTGCTAGCTGATCTTCATAAATCTGTTTTGTATCATGGAGTAAGCGACCGATTAACGTACTTTTACCGTCATCTACCGAGCCACAAGTTAAAAATCTAAGCATAGATTTATGCTGATGCTGACTTAGATAACCTTCAATCCCTAGTTCAGCCAATTCGGCTTCTACTGCACTATTCATTTTTCTTTCCTTAGATTCTTAGAAATAACCTTGGCGCTTTTTCAGCTCCATAGAGCCCGACTGATCATGGTCAATCGCTCGACCTTGACGCTCACTGGACGTCGCCACCAGCATCTCTTCAATAATGCCTGTTAGCGTATTCGCCTCAGATTCAACGGCTCCGGTTAGTGGGTAACAGCCCAAAGTACGGAAGCGAACGCTTTTCTCTTCAATCACTTCACCTTCTTGCAGTTCCATACGGTCATCATCAACCATGATCAGCATGCCATCACGCTCAACCACAGGACGTTTATCAGATAGATAAAGCGGAACAATATCGATACTCTCTAGGTAGATGTATTGCCAGATATCAAGCTCAGTCCAGTTAGATAGTGGGAAGACACGAATGCTTTCGCCCTTATTAACCTGACCGTTGTAGGTGTGCCAAAGCTCTGGACGCTGGTTTTTTGGATCCCATGTATGGTTCTTATCACGGAAAGAATAAACACGCTCTTTTGCTCGAGATTTTTCTTCATCACGACGCGCACCACCAAAAGCCGCATCGAACCCATACTTGTTTAACGCCTGCTTAAGGCCCTGTGTTTTCATGATGTCAGTGTGCTTAGAAGAACCATGTACGAACGGGCTACACCCCATCTCAATACCTTCTGGGTTCTTATGTACTAAAAGGTCGAAGCCGTACTTTTTAGCCGTACGATCACGAAACTCAATCATCTCGCGAAATTTCCAATCCGTATCAACGTGCAATAGTGGGAATGGAATCTTGCCTGGATAAAACGCTTTGCGAGCTAAATGAAGCATCACAGAAGAATCTTTACCGATGGAGTACATCATCACTGGGTTATCAAACTCAGCAGCAACTTCACGGATAATATGAATACTTTCCGCTTCAAGCTGTTTTAGGTGGGTTAAACGTTCTTGGTCCATTTCAGTGCTTCCTTTAAGGCTCGCAGTACGAGCAATTCATTACTTGGTCTTGCCAAGCAAGGGATTTAACTCATCCACTTAAGTGAATGGGAGTATTGGCACTAGAAGAAAACAGAAGCTTCGTTTTGAGCTATCCTTGCTATTCATCTGCCTGATACGTCCTTGATATAGGCATTATGACGAGCCTCTCATATTACTGGAAATTCTAAAATTTCATTTTTTATTCGAAAAGCTGATAAGGGATGAGATTCATCGATAAATAGGTGAAATGAATGGGCTAATATTATCGATATCAGTTGCGCATCGATTGAGCAGCTTTGGGAGGCGCCTTGCAGAACACTATAAAGTAATCGATCTAAGTCACGAATTAACATTCGTTGTAATCATTGTTTCATTCCATTTTGTTACATTACGCAACGAATTTTCTACTAATCCACTTTGGAGCTCCAAAATGAAAGTTGCAATGAAACCTTTGTCATTGGCTGTACTTGCTGGTCTTGGTCTGACTTTAGCAGGCTGCACAACAACACCAGATACCGATGAAGTGATTAAATTACGTGTCGTAGAAACGACGGATATCCATACCAACCTAATGGATTACGACTACTACAAAGACAAGCCGTCGAAAAAAATCGGCTTAGCACGTACTGCAACTCTAGTAAAAGAAGCTCAAAGCGAAGTAACCAACAGCGTATTAGTTGATAACGGTGACTTGCTGCAAGGTAGCCCAATGGGTGACTACATGGCAGACAAAGGCATCGAGGCTGGCGAAGTTCACCCTGCATATAAAGCAATGAACCAACTAAGCTACGACGCTGCAA
>NZ_JBFRVX010000117.1:0-4015 GCF_041475345.1 Vibrio sp. 10N.222.48.A3
TCCACCAGCTGGCCATCAACAATCTCGACTTTTCAACCCCAGACTTTAACGCGCGAGGCATCGACCTTCAGATCTCCGACCCAACGTGGAACAACGACAACTCACTTCTACCTTATGGAAAAACCCAACTTTCTGCCTCACAGCTGTATTGGCAAGGCGAAGCGTTCGATAACCTGTTGATTGACCTAGATCTTAAATCAAGTGATAGCACCCTGTATGGCGCTTCGTTTGACTGGCGTGGTGCCAAAATTTCTGGTCAAGCAGAGCAGTATCAGCAAGATTGGTCGTTGGTGAATGTGACCGTCGATGGCTTGCGACTCAATCAGAAACAGACCCAAAGCCTACTAAGCAAAGAATGGGATGTGGCAGGTATTCAGATCAATCACATCAATAGCTTAGATATTCTGCGTAGCGATGTAGAGTGGCAAGATGGCCACCTCGCAGCTTTTGATGCCTCGTTAGAAAATATCCAACTGCCTTTTGAGCTGTGGAAGCAACAGAGAGCCATTTTCTCTCTGCAAGCAGAGGGAGTGAGCATTGATGATGACATGTTCATAGAGCCAAGTATCAAGCTCAATTTAGATCCGAACCAGATTCTGATTGAAGACTTCTATACTCAATTCCTACAGGGCACTGTTCAACTTAATGGCAAAGTAACCCCTAACAGCATTCTATTAGCACAGCTCGACCTGCAAGGTATAAAGTGGATTACGGAAAGCCAAGATAGCCCTCTACCCGCCACTCTCTTGATACCTTGGCTCACGCAGCTCCAGAATGTCGAAATTAGCCGAATTAACATAGAACGCAACCAACTTATCCAACTTGCACAAAAGCCTTACTGGCAGGTCTCAGGATTACATATCGAGGGGTATCAAGTTCAACTTTTACAGGATAGAAAGCTAGGTCTGTGGCAAGGAAAGCTGATGGCCAGCGCGAATGATGCCAGCTATCAAAACATTATTAGCGCACAGCCAGTGGTTGAGATGAATAGCGAGCAAGGAAAATGGACGCTGACACGCCTGTTTATGCCACTAAAGCACGGCTATATTGAAGCCAACGCAACACTCGACTTCAACAAAATCAGTAAGCCATGGAGCTTAGAGATCTCTGCCGATGGATTACCGATAGCACCCATGTTACAGCAACTTGAACTACCGCTCGACGCAACCGGTTATGGCGAATTTGAACTTCAAGCTGCGGGTTTATACGGCGATTCATTAATGCTCGGCTATTCCACAACAGGTCAACTCACTGGTAGCGTTCGCCAAGGTGTGATGACCTTTAATGATAAGCTTTCTGAAACATCGACTGATAACGTATTTGAAATCCCAGAGCTCAATGCGAATTTTGACCGTGGACGCTTCACACTTGAACCAGTGCACATTATTGGTGCATCGGCAGCAGAGCAAAGCGAACAAAGGATTCAAACGTTAAATGGCGAAATTTCTGGAGAGCTCGACTTGCTAAAAACCGAGCAACACACTCTCTCTATTTCACTATCCGACCCATGCCACCAAATATCAGGAAAGCTCACCCAAGCTGAGTATTCCGAGATTAACGACTGCCAACAAAAAAGCGCCACTCCACAAGAGTAGCGCCTTCTATCTGTATCTTTATCTGCTAGCCATTGTCAGCTATACGCTTACGTTGGAGTCTGTTGATAATCTCTTTTTGTAGTCAGGGATCAGCATATAGGTTCCCGTAAACTCAACCGCCTCCACGTCGCCACTGTTAATGGTCACGTGAATGATGATACGAGCTTTTCTTCCAGACGCGAGGCGATCTAAATCGCCACTGATCCCATCCAATGACGTGGATGCCACTGGGTTTTGCTCAACTGGATGACGGTAACGAATATTACTATCTGCTAGTACGATATCACCTGTCAACCCACGCTCCTTCATTAGTAACCAAGTCATACCCCAACCGGTTAAGGTCGCCAAGGTAAAGGCTGAGCCAGCAAACATGGTGTTATGAGGGTTAAGGTTTGGATTCAACTGAGCACTACACTCGAACTGATAACCCGTGTATTGGTTAATCTTGATGCCCATCTTGTCACTGATCGGGATCTGATGCTCCCAGCGCTGCTGAAGCTCATTACACCATTCTGGTTTGCGCAGTACATCAGCCATTGGATCAAGAGGTTTTACCATCTGTTGGTGACGCACAGGCCCACGTTGGTCGTTAATCTCACCACGACGCTCAAACTCATTCTTCTCATAGAATGAGATCGCATCTTCACGAGCATTACACACCAAACGCTTCGCACCTTCTTGACGTGCCAGTGACTCTAGCGCAACCAAGATAAGTGAGCCCATGCCTTTGCTTTGGCGAGAGTTCTTCACCGCCATATAGCGAATCTGCCCCTCTAGATCTGGGGTGATATAGAGACGACCAATCGCCATCGGGCGACCTCGACCATCAACAATCATGCGATGGTGACTCATTGGGTCATATTCATCGCGCTCTGAACCGACCGGCATTCGCCAAGGTTCACGGAGCATTTGCCAACGAAAATGGTAATACTTGTTCAGTTGATTTTCGGTGGTCGGGGTTATGAGTTTAAACATGCTTATTCCTTTAAGCCTAAACCTGCAGCCAGAATGTCACTGGGCCATCATTAACCAAAGACACTTTCATGTCGGCTGCGAATCGGCCACGTTCCGTTGGCAACACTGATTCACATTGGTCAGAGAAGTAGTTGTAAAGACGCTCTGCATCTTCTGGGTGAGCACCGCGAGAAAATCCAGCTCGTGTCCCTTTCTTGGTGTCAGCTGGCAAAGTGAATTGAGACACCACTAATACCTTACCTTCTACCTGCTTCACGTTAAGGTTCATTTTATCGTCTTCATCTCCAAAGACACGATAAGTGGTCACTCGTTCCATCAAACGTTTGGCTTTGGCTTCGTCATCACCTTTTTCTACACCTAACAGAACTAATAAGCCTTGCTCAATCTCACCCACTACTTCGCCATCAACACGGACGGCAGCTTCACTTACTCTCTGGATCAGTGCTATCACTGTTGTTTCCTTGCTCTGTAATTTTGTCTTTATCCGACGAGTGTACCATTTCTTGAGAGTCACTCCACTGTTCCTGCTCGCCCAACGCGGCCGTCACTTCAGCACCCACTAACACAATCAACCAGCACAAATAGACCCAAACAAAAAGAATGGGAATCGCCGCTAATGCGCCATAAATCAACTGGTAAGACGGAAACTGAGTAATGTAAGCTGCAAAGCCTTTCTTGCTGAGTTCGAACAACAGAGCCGCCACTAGAGAGCCAGCTGCCGCATGAGAAAAGTGAATCTTTTTGTTGGGAACCAACAGATACAGACCGAAAAACGCAAAGAATGAGGTAATCAAAGGGAGCTTGCGAATCACGGTATTAAAAGCACTCGACACGACTTCGTTTTGTAACAAGTTTAATGATGTCACATACGACGTTGCAGCAATGCTCGCTCCGATCAAAATAGGCCCAAGTGTTAGCACCATCCAATACATCGAAAAAGACAACACAGCACGTCGCTTTTCCGTTACTCGCCAGATGTAGTTTAGGTTTTTATCAATATTGGAGATCAGCATCAGAGCGGCAATGAATAAGAACACACTGCCCACCGCCGTCATCTTGCCGGTATTAGCAACAAACTCCAGTAAAGCACCATGCACCGCATCCCCGGAAGCGGGAACAAAGTTGGTAATAACGAAGTTTTGAATCACTAAACCAACATCAGCAAAAACTGAAAATGACGACAAAATAGAGAGCAAAACCGTCAACATCGGTACGATCGAGAGCAAAGTAATGTACGCCAAGTACCCTGCATTCACATTAACTCTATCGTGCGTCATCCGCGTAAGAAGATAGCGGGAAAACTGGATGCTTCCTGTAGCTGCCTTTTTTATCTTCAACTTGTAACTCCCTGGTAACTCGTTCATAGTCCTAATTAATATTCCGTTATATTAATCACAGTAAGTAAATGTTCAAAAATAGCGTAGGAAAAAGGCTTGAGAACAAGG
>NZ_JBFRVX010000118.1:0-22248 GCF_041475345.1 Vibrio sp. 10N.222.48.A3
AAAGGCATCTTTGCTCAAAAAGAATCAACTCATACAAAGGGTTTAGAAAAAAAGGCTGAGGTTATTAATGCCGCAATGGAGCTGCAGATTATCCCAACGCTGACCGAACTCATCGCTCGCAGTGGCGATGTATACAAAGTATTAGTGTCTAGCCAAGACAAAGAATCTCTAAACCAGTTACGAGATTCCTTAAAAACGCACTTCCAAGCTGACTTATCAACACCGAATAAATTGGACATTACGTCTAAAGCAGCCACCAAAGGCCACGCTCTTCAGCAGTGGCTAAATGACCAAAGAATTTCATCTCATAACACCATTGCTTTTGGGGATGGGGACAACGATGCCTCTATGTTCCGACTTGTCGGAGAACCTGTCGCAATGGCTAATGCCAGCCCTGCTTTAAAAGGCATGGCTAATCTAATTGTTACCAATAACAACGGCTGTGGAATTGGCCAGTACCTTCGCTTGATAGTGCAAGAAGGCCAACACACATGCCAAAACACTTTTAGTTACTAAGGATAAATCATGAAAAAAGTAAAAATTGCCGCAGGATTAGCACACGTAGATTACGGCCACATTGCAGACGTAGTGAAAGAAGTATCTGATGCTGGTGCCGATTACATCCACTGTGATGCAGCAGATATGCATGACCTGAAAAACCTACAATTGATGGGGGGGCATCAAATTGTTGAAGGCATTCGTCCTTACACTGAAAAGCCAATTGAAGTTCACGCTTACTTCAAAGATTGCGACAAATTATTTATCGATAAAATCGCAGCTGCTGGTGCAGACATGCTGATTCTACCAGCTGAGCATTTTATCGGTGCTCCTCTGTGTTACATCATTAAGTACTGTCAAAACCACGGAATGAAATTTGGTTTAACCGTTGGTGCATTAACGCCAGTGTCATTTGTTAAAGAATCTATCTACTACCTAGACCGTTTACACATTGTTATTCACGGCATTACTGATGGCGATGATGAGTGGTTATGGCGCAAATCTGCGATTGCAATGATCCGCGAAGCACGTGAACTCATCAACGAACGCAACCCTAACTGTGAGCTATGTGTAGATGGCGGTATCCGTAACCACAACATCGAAGAACTGCTTAATGAAGATATTGATGTGATGGTTGCATCGACAAATATCTTTGGCCACAAAGACGGCATCACAGCAGGCGTTCGTGACTTCCGCGCAGCAATCGACCAACTGGAAGATAAAGCAGCGGCAGACACAAAAGAAGTCGAAACCGTTTAAGTAATTGCCTAGCGCAGTTTCTATCGAATCGATGCGCCACAGCAATCTAGAAATAACGGTGCTAAACCTACCCCCCCTCTATGCTCGGGTTTGGCACCACTACCAAGGATTAAACCATGACACAGTTTCAACACTATCAACCGACCAAGCTAACCTTTGGTGCGGGTGAGATTCAGAAAATAGGTCAGCTTATCGCTCAATATGGCACACGTTGCCTAGTAGTATCCGAACCTGTTTTTGATGCAGTAAAGCCAGCCTATGACCGCATTTTTACTTTGCTTTCAGAGCAAGGAATTGAAGTGACTCATTTTGATGGTGTCGTACCGAATCCGCCTACAACCGTCGTTGAACTTGGCCGCCAAGTGGCCATCGGAAATAACTGTGATGTGGTTTTGGCCATTGGTGGTGGTTCATCGATTGATACAGCAAAAATCATTTCGGCAACGATCAATGCAGAGTCTCTAGATTGGGCCCATTGGTTTGCCACTTATGATTCACCGTTTGGGGACGTCAACCCACTACCCGCGAAAGTCGTACCTTTGTTCGCTGTACCTACAACATCGGGAACTGGCTCTCAAGTGACGCAAGCGGCAGTGATTACCGACCTTGAGCAACATGCAAAACTAACACTGTTTCACCCTGAATTTTTCCCTTGTGAAGCGTTAATCGATCCAGAGCTCATGCTGACACTGCCTCCACGTATGACAGCTATGACAGGATTTGATGCTTTTTCACATGCGTTTGAATCATTTACGGGTACTCGACCATCTCCATTTGTTGATGGTATGGCGTTAGAAGCAATGAAGCTTGTCATTGATCACCTACCGAGTGTTGTCGACAACGGCGCAGATTTACATGGCCGCTGCCAACTCGCGAAAGCAGACACACTTGGCGGGATCTCGCTAGCTAATGGCGGTGCGGGGGCACCACACCCTTTAGGCGAAATCTTAGGTAGTAGCAAAACAAACCTACCACATGGGTTAACACTCGCAGTGGTTTATCCAGCTTATGTACAACTTCAATGGCGCAAGCAACCAGAGAGATTTGCTCAAGTGGCTGAGTTATTTGGTGCTGTGGGAAGTACCGAAGAAAAAGCTCAATCATTAGCGGCTGCTCTTGTGAAATTCCTTGAACGTATCGGTCTTGAATCGAACTTAACTCAAGTCGGTGTCACCAAAGAAGATGTTCAAAAGTTGGAGCCGGCTTTTTGCTTTGATCTACCACTAACCAGTGGTGACGAAATGAAAAAAGTATTGCAGGCCAGTTTGGTTGAATAAGCGACAGTCACAAATTCACGTTTGTCATAATTAAAGAAAATGGAGATTGAAACATGGAATGCAAGAACAACACTTTAGGTCATACAGCTTTGAAATTGGAAAGAGAGGAATTCATTGCCAGTAACCTAAAAGCGTTGGTCTTTGACTTCGATGGCCTTCTCGTCGATACCGAAACCTGTATGTTCAAAGCCTGGGAAGCTTTGTTAAAACCATACGGAGTTGAAGTTTCGCCACTCCAGGTTGCTGGCCTAGTTGGGAGCTCAGCGCCAGCAACCTACCTTTATCAACTATTCAACAAAGCGTCGAATCAAAAGCTGTCCGATTCACAAATTCGCGATCGAGTGATCGCTCATGCCTACCAATTAATTGCTTCAATAACAGAACGAGAAGGTGTCCGTCAGTATCTAGACTTTGCTAAATCACACTCATTGAGCATTGCACTGGCCACCAGCTCAGAGGCTGAACATTACATGCCAATTCTGAATCGTTTGAACCTTACACCCTATTTTGACTGTTTTATCGGAGCAGAAGACATTGCCTCAGATAGACGGAAACCACATCCCGATGTGTATTTAGCGGCATTAGAACAACTCGGTGTATCTGCCCATCAAGCCATCGCTTTCGAAGATTCCCCTCCTGGAATTATGGCGGCTCGATCGGCAGGAATACCAACAGTTGCAGTAACCAATTTGCTCACTCGTCACCTCGATGTCTCGCTAGCCAACGTGGTGCTGAGTTCGATGAATGATCAAACGCTACTGCAATTGATAAACCAACTTACCGAGAATGAACGATGAATAAATTAGAACAACTGAAAAAGCACACCACTGTCGTTGCCGACACAGGTGATATTGATGCTATTGCTGCATTTCAACCTGAAGACGCCACAACCAACCCATCTCTAGTACTAAAAGCCGCAGAAATGCCGCAATACGATCACTTAATCGCCGATGCGATCACTTGGGCAAAAGCACAAAGCAACGACAAATCACAACAGTTGATCGACGCTGGAGACAAACTGGCGGTCAACATTGGTTTAGAAATTCTAAAAACGGTACCGGGGCGCATCTCAACAGAAGTTGACGCTCGTATGTCATTCGACAGAGTCGCAAGCTTGGCAAAAGCTCGAAAGCTTATCGGCATGTATAACGAAGCTGGCATCAGTAACGACCGAATCCTAATTAAGTTAGCGTCAACTTGGGAAGGCATTCGAGCAGCTCAAGAGCTAGAGAAAGAAGGCATCAATTGCAACCTAACGCTGCTGTTCAACTTTGCACAAGCCAAAGCCTGTGCAGAAGCCGGTGTATTCTTAATCTCACCTTTTGTCGGTCGTATCCTAGATTGGTACAAAACCAATACCGATAAAAAAGAGTACCTTCCTCATGAAGATCCTGGTGTCGTTTCAGTCTCTGAAATTTACAACTACTACAAAGATCATGGCTACAACACGGTTGTGATGGGCGCGAGCTTTCGCAATGCCGATGAAGTCCTAGCATTAGCGGGCTGTGACCGTTTGACCATAGGCCCTGCAATTTTAGACCAACTTGCAGCACAAGAAGGCTCTGTTGAGCGCCTACTCTTTGCCGACCGTGACACCATCAAAAAGACACCAACAGCCATGACTGAAGCACAGTTCCGCTGGGAGATGAACCAAGACCCGATGGCAACAGAAAAGCTAGCCGAAGGCATCCGTAACTTTGCCGTCGATCAAGGCAAATTAGAAACCATGATCGAAGCACGCCTGTAGGAGAAGCATAATGATTACACGAACTAAATTAGCCGACGCTATTCGCGTTCTAAGCATGGACGCAGTACAAAAAGCAGGCTCGGGCCACCCTGGAGCACCGATGGGCATGGCCGATATCGCTGAAGTTCTATGGCGTGATTTTCTAAAACACAACCCGAGCAACCCTAACTGGGCCGACCGCGACCGTTTTATCTTGTCGAATGGCCATGGCTCAATGCTTATCTATAGCTTGTTACACCTATCTGGTTACGAGCTATCAATGGATGACATCAAATCTTTCCGTCAATTACACAGTAAAACCGCAGGTCACCCTGAATACGGTTACGCTCCAGGTATTGAAACCACTACCGGCCCATTAGGACAAGGCATCACCAACGGTGTCGGCATGGCTTTGGCTGAAAAGGTGCTGGCTGAACAGTTCAACCGTGAAGGCCACGATATTGTTGATCACCACACCTACGTGTTCATGGGCGACGGCTGCATGATGGAAGGTATTTCTCATGAAGCATGTTCACTTGCCGGTACGCTTGGACTAGGGAAACTGGTCGCTTTTTGGGATGACAATGGTATTTCGATTGATGGCGAAGTCGACGGCTGGTTCTCTGATGACACACCAAAACGTTTTGAAGCCTACGGTTGGCATGTTATTGCTGATGTTGATGGTCATAACGCTGATGATATTCACAAAGCGATTACTGAAGCTAAAGCCGTAACAGATAAACCAACCTTGATTTGCTGCAAAACCGTGATTGGTTTTGGCTCACCAAACAAGTCAGCCAGTCATGACTGTCATGGTGCTCCGTTAGGTGCTGATGAAGTCGCATTGGTTCGACTCAATCTCGGCTGGGACCATCCTGAATTTGAAATTCCTCAAGATGTATACCAAGCATGGGATGGGAAAGAGAAAGGACAAAGCAATGAAGATGACTGGCAAACACGTTTCAATGCTTATCAAGAGGCGCATCCAGAATTAGCCGCTGAGTTTCTACGTCGTAGCCAGAACCTATTACCTGAAAATTGGGATCAGCACACTCAAGATCTAATCCAGACTTTGCAAGCGAATCCACAAACCATCGCGACTCGCAAAGCATCACAAAATACTATTGAAGCATTCGGACCATTACTGCCAGAGTTTTTGGGAGGTTCTGCCGATTTAACCCCTTCAAACTTAACTAACTGGTCAGGCTCAAAAGCAATTACCGCTCAAGATGCGTCAGGAAACTACTTGAGTTACGGCGTTCGTGAATTTGCGATGTCTGCAATGATGAATGGCGTGGCGTTGCATGGTGGCTTTATCCCATACGGCGGTACGTTCTTGATGTTCATGGAGTACGCTCGTAACGCGCTTCGTATGGCAGCACTAATGAAGCAACGCAGTATCTTCGTTTATACCCATGACTCTATCGGTTTGGGGGAAGATGGTCCGACACACCAACCGGTTGAACAAATAGCATCGCTTCGACTTACCCCAAACATGAGCACTTGGCGTCCTTGCGACCAAGTAGAAACCGCGGTGGCTTGGAAGTCTGCTATCGAACGTTTTGATGGCCCAACGTCATTGATTTTCTCTCGCCAGAACCTTGTTCAATTCGAACGTGATCAAGATACGCTTTCCAATGTAGCGAAAGGTGGATACATCCTTTCTGACTGTGAAGGTGAACCACAGCTGATTCTAATCGCTACGGGATCTGAAGTGGCACTCGCCATGGAAGCAAAAGCACAGCTAACTCATGTTCGTTGTCGTGTTGTTTCAATGCCGGCCACCGATATTTTTGATGCACAAAGCGCGGAATACAAGGAACAGGTTTTACCAAGCCATGTTACAGCACGAGTTGCCATAGAAGCTGGTATCCGTGACTACTGGTTCAAGTATGTCGGGCTACACGGCGACATTGTGGGAATGACAAGCTTTGGTGAATCAGCACCAGCAGAACAACTCTTCGAAATGTTTGGATTTACGGTTGAAAACATCGTTGAAAAATCCCTAGCGGTTCTGGAGAAGTAATATGAGCATGGCACAACGCTTTATTGAAAACCAAAGCCAAGACTGCCTGCGAACTAAGGCTGCAAAAGTAGCCTTAGAGCAAGTCCTAAAAACGCTAACACCTTCTAGCGTGATTGGTATCGGCACAGGTGCAACAGTTGAAGTATTCATTCAACTATTGAAAGAAAGTGGCGCTGAGTTTGCTCACTGCGTATCCAGTTCGGTTCGCTCAAGTCGAGCTTTATCCTCTGCAGGGCTGAATGAGATATCCATATCTGAATGTGGCCGTGTTGATTTCTACATTGATGGCATTGATGAAGGTCTTACAACCGGCATGACCGTGAAAGGTGGTGGTGCAGCACTGGCTCGTGAAAAAGTACTCGCGACGCTTGCGCTAAGCTTCATCACCATCGCAGATAGCGGTCGATTGGTCACTCAACTCGGAAAGTTTCCACTCCCTGTAGAGGTTTTACCTGCCGCACAAACCGCTGTGTTTAATGCCTTACAAAGCCTTGGTGGACACCCGACGTTGCGCCAAGACTGCACCACTGATAACGGCAATATCATTCTCGATGTTGCTCATTTGGACATCGCTGAACCAAAACGATTGGAACTCCAAATTAACGCTATTCCTGGCGTCGTCGAGAACGGTATTTTCGCGCAAAGATCGGCTGATTTCATGGCTTTTTCGAATGCAGAAGGTACGTATTTATTATCAAAGCAACACGTTCAATAGCTGGGATTTATAATCAAAATGAGACCTCGCTTGCAAGTCTATTTACAAGCATGTCAGTAAGGATAATTTAGGAATAAAACATGACGGAAAGCAATTTTTCAGCTCAAACACTGCGCTATTTTGATTCAAATATTGAAACGTTTACGCGTGATCTATCTGAGCTAATTGCTATTCCGTCTGTACGAGATATCAGCAGCTGTTCACCCAATGCTCCTTTTGGTTTACCAATTAGAAACGCATTCGACTTTCTAATTAACTGGGCGAAACGAGAAGGGTTTGAAGTCCGTGATCATGATGGTTATGCCTTGGACATCAGCTTTGGCGAAGGCTTACAAGAAATCGGCATATTGCATCATGTAGATGTGGTAGAAGCCGGTGATTTAAACGCATGGCTGACACCTGCATTTGAGATGCACCAACACGGTGATGACTTATTGGGGCGAGGCGTTACCGACAACAAAGGCCCGTTAATGGCCAGTCTGTATATTCTCAAGATGTTTAAAGCGCTTGATGTAACACTCGACAAAAAAATAAGAGTGATCATCGGTGGCGCAGAAGAGACAACTTGGGAATGTGTAGAGCATTATTTTAATCATAATCCTCAACCGGATTATGGTTTCTCTCCAGATGGCGACTTCCCAATCGTTAATGGAGAAAAAGGCATCCTATATGCGTCATTACAACGAGAATTCCCAACTCACAATGGCCTAGGAACTTGTCAGATCGTAAGCATTGAAAGTGAGCGTGACAGAACATCCACCTGCTATCAATTATCGATTTATCTGACAGGAGAAAAAGCGGCTGAAGTAGCAGCAACATTTGAAACTTCAGCAACGGTCACTCTTGCCAATGTGGCACAAAGTGACAACCACCAACAAAAGGAGTTGTACTGCGTTGAGTTGTCAACGCCGTGGGAGAAATCTCGCAACCCGCATAAGGTCGATAACTGTATGGATCAGTTTGTTCGTCACATGCGACATGTTGAAGGGTTAGACACTAACTCTCGAAATTTAATTGATTTACTAGACGCGTGTTTTAGTGATTCCAATGATGCTTCGAAATTAGGGCTAGCACACCAAGATAATGAAATGGGGTCGACTACATGCTGTGTCTCCTCCATCAATTTGAATCAACATGGCTACAACTTGGATTTTGATTTTCGGTTTCCTAAAGGACTGACTATCGATCAAGCTCGTACCCAACTCCAGTATGTATCCCAACAATACGGAGTGAGATTGATTGAACACAAGTACTTACCTCTATCTTACCTCTCACCCGAAAGTGAACTTATCCAAGCAATGGGAAAAGCTTATTCCGAAGTTACCAAAATGGACGCTCAGTGCTTTAGTAAAGGTGCGGCTTCTTACGCGCGCGCGCTAAACAATGGTGTGGCATTCGGACCTACTTTTCCTGGTGATGTGACTCGTGTCCATGAGCCTAATGAAAGGCTCAGCCTCGAGTCATTAAAAAGAGCAATAACAATATACGTGAAAGTTCTCATATCACTTTAGGAGTAAATTATGAGAGATAAGGTTCAAGCACTTGCTGGAGGTATGATGGTATCCATCATCGTACTGGTTATCGCAGGTATATTTATTGGTGTGGGCGCTGGTGTTGTAAACCAAATGTCTGCTACCGACTCTGTTATTTGGGCATTCTTTAAGCTGATGTTAGATCTTGGCTTGATGGTCATGCGCAATCTACCGCCTTTCTTTGCGATTGGTCTAGCGTTCGCGCTGGCGAAATCTGAAAAAGGTTGGGCAGCCTTCACTGGCTTTACCATGTTCATGTGTTTCAACGTCGCTATCGGATCGATCGCTGCATTTCACGGATGGACTCAAGAAACTACAAGCGTTGCGTCATTAATGAATGATGCTGGCTACGACAAAGTAGCAGCGCAAAACTTCAACTCTTTATGGGGTGAGTCTTTAGGTATCTTCGCTTACAACATGGGGATCTTTAGCGGTATTCTTGTTGGTTGTATTACGGCTTGGATCCACAACCGTTACTACAAATTCGAAATGCCTGCACTCTTGAGCTTCTTCTCAGGCCCTCGTGCCGTAGTGATTTTTGCTTACTTCGCTATCATGCCTATCGCGCTGTTTGTTTACTACGCTTGGCCACCGATCGCTGGGGCACTGCAGTCCATCACTACCTTGATTACTAGCTCAGGTATTTTTGGCTCTTTCCTATTTGGCGTATTTGACAAAGGCTTATTGCCATTTGGCTTACATCACCTTATCGCCTTCCCTATTGAATACACTCGTGTTGGTGGCGTAATGGAGATTGATGGTGTTGTTTACGAAGGTGTTCGTAACATCATGAATGGCCAAATGAGTTCACCAGAGGCAACGAGCTACATTACACATAACTTTACCAGCGGTCGTATTCCAATCCAAATTGGTGGCCTGACGGGTGCTGCTTATGCAATGTACGTAACAGCAAAAACAGCCAATCGTAAGAAGGTAGCCGCTATCATGGTGCCTGCGGTATTTACGGCTGCTGTTATCGGTATTACCGAGCCACTAGAATATACCTTCCTATTCGTCCAACCATTCCTATTCTTTGCAGTGCATGTTCCGCTAAATGGTCTTGCTTATGTGATCACCGAAATGATGGGTGTTTCAATTCACGGTAATCAGCTGCTATTTATGGTGCCTAACCTACTACAACCTGAAAAGGTTCATGCTTGGGCTCTATTGTGGATTATCCCACTATACTTCGCGATTTACTTCTACACATTCAAGTTCTTCATCCTAAAGTTTGATTCAAAAACTCCAGGTCGCGAAGAAGAAGATGGTGATATCGCCCTGTATTCAAAAGAAGACTTTAAAAAGAAAAAGGATCAGACCTCAAAAGGACTGCCTGTTGAAATCATTAAGGCGCTGGGTGGAGCTGACAACATTGAGAACGTGACAAACTGTGCAACTCGACTGCGTGTTTCGCTGCATGACGAATCACTAACGGCAAGCGATAAAGTTTGGAAACAACAGCTCAACGCAATTGGTGTCGTCAGAATGAATAAAGGCATTCAAGTGATATATGGAGCCAACGTTATTACGATTGCCTCTGGTATCAAAGAAGCCCTTGGTGTCGACTCTTAGCTAAGCGTAACTTCCGTAACCCTACTGTTACGAATCTATAGAAACCAATAACTGACAATTCCTCCTGTGACTACAAGTCACAGGAAGGGATTCGTGCACCTGAAATATGGGAAATATAAAAATGAAAGCAATGACAAAACATGCAGTTACTTTACTTGCTCTTTGTGTTTCTGGCGTCCTACACGCAAACGAAAATACAACATCAAGCTGGTCTGAGCGCAACCCGATCGTCTTCTGGGGAGATAGAGCCAATGAGGACTGGAGCTATGTCGATGGTCTAGACGAAAGTCAAAAAAGCTTTTCAGAAAAACTCAAACGCTTGGATATTGATGACAGTGGTGACTGGAAAGTCTCATTTAGCGGTAATGTAAAAGCCGCAGTCGATAACCGTTGGAATCACATGTACGACGGAGAAAACCGCAAGAAAAATGAACTGCGTACTCGCATGCAATTCTCCACCGATGTGACTTACCAAGACTGGATGCGTGTATTTGGTGAAATTCGAACCAACTACACTAACCTCGATAGTCCGGGTCCAGTTGACGATGCCGGTACTGACTTCCACCAGTTGTTTACCGAATTCAAATTACTCGATGACGGTGAGCAATACCTAAGTACCCGCCTTGGTCGCCAAGAAATATACTTAAATGAATGGCAAATGATGAACCGTGAACCAACGCCAGTTCAATCAAGTTGGAATGCAGCCAGCGCAAAATACAGCGTAGCAGGCATCAATTTTGACGCATACTACGGCGAGGAAGTATTCCCTCTCTACAAAGATGGCAGCTTCGGTGGTAACTGGGATGATAAAACCAATGGCAAAAAATCGACCGGCTTATTCGCTAATTGGAGAACTGACTTCGGGGCAATGCAAGCCTACATAATGAGTAATAAACTCACCAATGAAAGCTTTGTTAATGCACCTGACGGTGACGTCGACATTCAAGTTTTAGGCTTACATGCACATGATTTTGTGAGTGAAGGGTTTGGTTACATGCTCGATGGTGTTTACCAATTTGGCGATCATGCAGGTAAAGATATCTCAGCCTACATGGCTTATGCCGATTTGAACTACAACTGGAAAGCAGACTGGAACTATCGCTTAGGTCTGAACCTACATTACGCATCAGGTTCAGATAAAGACAGCGACAAAGTGAACACGTTTAACCCTTTGTGGACAGGTGACCCACTGGGTTTCGCGCATGATGGCGCTTACGGTAACGCAATGCAGGTCGGTTCTTACACTGTGATTGAGTATCAGCCGAAACAATCCATCATCGCTGGCTTTATGTCGACATGGCGTGCCAACACAGATGATGCAATCTACACACTCAACCAAGATGTATTATTTGGTGCAGAGTCTGACGAAAAATACGCTTACACCCAGTTCTATCTGCAATTCCATAATTACATCACAGGCAACTTAAAGTCTGAGTTAAATATGTACTACGCATTAGATAGCGACTACACACGTGACGTAGTCGGCAGTAGCAGTGATGACATTTCCCGTGTTGAAATCGCACTGATCTATAACTTCTAACACTGCTTATCAGGTTAGTATGTTACTAAATGAATTCGCCCAGCAGTGCTGGGCGAATTTTTTAGACCATCATATTTCAGTTAATTGAATTACTCATCCGGCTGCTTGGTTCGAAGATCCACATATGGCCAGTAATGGTGCCCTACTCGAATCAAAAGTGTTGCTGCTGCTAAGATAAACGCTGCAACAGACAACCAAACGATGAGTACTGCATCCAACTCTTTCATGCCCAGAGTAATGTAACGAGCAATCGCCATCATCGCGATGTAAATCGGATATCGAACCGGGATCTTACCGTTCATCACAAACTGCTGAACCATCGCCAACACTTCTAAATAGATGAACATCAGTAGAATATCGGTCAATTGCACTCGACGTTCAGCAAAAACATGCATGAACTCTTCGACCATCGCAAACAAGGTCGCGAGCGTGATCGCTACCAGTAATACCGCTTCCATAATGTGAAATACTTTTAAAAACGGCTTACTAAAAGATTTAGGTAAGTGAGAAGGCATAGTCACTCTTCAAAAAATAATTAATCCAGTCTCTACATTAGCATGCGCTCTAGAGAAGCGACGAATACAAAAATGGCCCCACATTCACTGCAGAGCCATCGACTTGTTTTTTACTTAGCCACTTTCTAGTGGCTAACTAACCTTACAACAGAATCAGGTACGTTAAGAACACCACACACAGCCCGTAGATCAATGGGTGCACTTCTTTGCGCTTACCTGCAACAACCATTGTGAATGCGTAGCTGATGAAACCCATCGCCATACCGTTCGCTGGTGAGAAGCTTAGCACTGTGAACATGATGGTGAAGAAAGCTGCAATGCGTGACTCTTTCTTTTCCCAGTTAATCTGACCAAGACGACCCACCATGTAGATGCCTACCACAACCATCGCAGGCGCGACCATTGCCGCTGAGAAGATAGAGAAGATTGGGTATAGGAATAGAGACACTAGGAATAAGCCAGCCACCATGACTGCCGCTAAACCTGTTTTCGCACCTTGAGAAGAGGCAATACCCGATTCAGAGAAAGCAGTAATCGATGTGGTACCTAGAATTGAACCAATCACAGTACCGCCCGCATCAGCCACTAGCGCCGATTTTGCATTCGGCACTTTACCGTCTTTGTCGATGATACCTGCATCACGGCCAACACCCACAATCGTGCTCAATCCATCGAAGAAATCGACAATCAAGAAGATAAGTACGATGAACAACAAATCGAACATTTTCTCAGGCGTAAAAGCTGAGAAGTCAAAGATAGCGCCAAAGCTGCCTGCCATACTTGGTGGCATTGAAACGAATTGGTCAGGGATTGGGGCGTTTGATGTGCCCATGAATACATCAGCAAGAATGGTCAACACGATAGCTGAAACAAACGAGATAAACGTGGCCAACTTAATGTCACGAACCATACAGCCCAATGCAATGAAGATACTCACATAAGCGATAATCACTTTTGGATCGGAAATGTCACCTAAGCCAACCAGTACGAACGGATTAGAAACGATGATACCCGCATTCTTAAGGCCTAAGAAAGCAATGAACAAGCCGAGAGACACAGTAATCGCCAGCTTCAAGTCTTCAGGAATCGATTCAATCATCGACTTACGGATATTAGTCAATGAGAAAGCAAGATAAAGAATACCCGATAGGAAGATGCCAAATAATGCTTCATTCCAAAGTACCGCCACTGAACCACTTAACAATAAACCTTTGAAGAAGCCATTCATGCTCATGCCAGGTGCTAGCATGACTGGATAGTTACCCCAAATGCCCATGATAAGCGTTGCAATAGCAGCAGAAAGAGCGGTCGCCGTAAAGACTGCACCTTTGTCCATTCCCGGAATGCCACCCAAAATTGCTGGGTTAACCGCCAAGATATAACTCATCGCTAAGAAGGTAATAAAACCTGCGTATAGCTCAGTGCTGATCGTGGTCTTTCTCTCTGAGAGTTTGAACATGGTGTCAAGTGAGCCAGATGTCTTCTGGGCTTTCAGGGTGGAGTCAGTATTCACAACAAAACCTATGTATTAAATTAAGAAATTTGAGATTCAAATGCTGTGAGAATAGAGGGATCTCTACACTAAAAACTGTAGTCACCAAGGTAGGCTCGGTAGTAGAAACATTTGATCCATTTCATCAAACATATACAGCATTTAATCGTTTGCGCGGATTGTAAGGATTGAGATTAAAACTTCAACAAATTTTGTTCAGATCACATAAAAAACTGAACATGATCGGTCATTACATTTATAGGAAGATCAGACAAAGGATCATTTGAGAATAAATAACGATCAAGCCAGTTGTTCTCAATCATCTAAATATGCTACTCTTCGCCTCCATTTTTCTGACCTAATTTTCACCAGTTGTCTCTATTAGTTTTACTTGTTATCCCTTTTTAGATGCAACCAGCGGAACAAAAATTAGAGTCAGTGCTATCTTTTATAGTGTCGGTTTATCGCCCTCACTCAATCCAACCAACAGTGGAAATATACAGATGGGCAAAGGTACTCTTTACATCGTATCTGCACCTAGTGGCGCAGGTAAGTCGAGCTTGATCTCAGCAATGCTAGAAACCAATCCAACCTACGCAATGAAGGTATCTGTTTCACACACCACTCGCGGTATGCGCCCTGGTGAAGAAAATGGTGTTCACTACCACTTCGTAGAGAAGCATCATTTTGAAGACCTTATTAATAAAGGTGAATTCCTAGAGTACGCTGAAGTTTTCGGCAACTACTACGGTACTTCACGCGTTTGGATTGAAGAAAACCTAGACCGCGGTATCGATGTATTCCTAGATATCGACTGGCAAGGTGCTCGTCAGATCCGTGAACAAATGCCTCAAGCGAAGAGTGTATTCATTCTTCCACCATCAAATGGTGAGCTAGAGCGTCGTTTGAATGTTCGCGGCCAAGACAGCGACGAAGTTATTGCGAAACGCATGAGCGAAGCAAAATCAGAAATTTCTCACTATGCAGAATACGATTATGTGATCGTGAATGATGACTTTGATGCAGCCCTAATGGACTTCAGAGCTATCATTCGTGCGGAGCGCTTAAAAGAAGATAAGCAAGCAGCGAAATACAGCGGCATGCTTACTGCTTTATTGGCGGAATAATCTAGATCCCCTAGATTTTCCATTGAGATAAGTATACGGTGAACTAGAAAGTCTCTAGTTAAACTTGTATACTTTCTCGTCATCAAAAATTTATTAGTTAATTACTATTTGGAGTCCTCATGGCACGCGTAACTGTTCAAGACGCTGTTGAAAAAGTTGGCAACCGTTTCGACCTAGTTCTTATTGCGGCTCGCCGCGCACGTCAAATGCAAACTGGCGGCAAAGATTCACTAGTGCCTGAAGAAAACGATAAGCCAACGGTTATCGCTCTTCGCGAAATCGAAGAAGGTCTTATCACTAAAGACGTACTAGATGCTCGTGAGCGTCAAGAGCAACAAGAGCAAGAAGCGGCTGAGCTTGCAGCAGTAAGCAGCATCGCTCACACTCGCTGATAGAATCAACGTCATTCGAACTAATTAACCTTCCGGGCCTTTAATTTGTATCTATTCGATAGCCTCAAAGACGTTGCCCAAGAATACCTAACAGAGCCTCAAGTTGAGGCTCTGCGTCAATCTTATGTGGTAGCGAGAGACGCCCATGAAGGGCAAACCCGTTCAACGGGTGAACCATACATTATTCACCCTGTAGCTGTTTCAAGAATCCTGGCAGAAATGCGTCTGGATATAGAAACTCTGCAAGCAGCCCTACTCCACGATGTAATTGAAGACACTGAAGTTACAAAAGAGGAGCTAGAAGCTCAATTCGGCAATACCGTTGCTGAACTGGTTGATGGTGTATCTAAGCTGGATAAGCTTAAATTTCGTGATCGCAAAGAAGCGCAAGCAGAGAACTTCCGTAAGATGGTTCTCGCGATGGTGCAAGACATCCGCGTTATCTTGATCAAATTAGCTGACCGTACTCACAACATGCGTACGCTTGGGGCACTTCGTCCTGATAAGAAGCGTCGTATTGCTCGTGAAACCCTAGAGATTTATTCTCCGCTAGCTCACCGTCTTGGTATTCATAACATTAAGACAGAACTAGAAGAGCTGGGCTTCGAAGCCCTTTATCCTAACCGTTATCGCGTCCTGAAAAACGTAGTGAAAGCTGCGCGTGGTAACCGTAAGGAGATGATCCAACGTATCCATAGCGAAATCGAAGGCCGCCTTGAAGAAGTCGGTTTGCCTGCTCGCGTACTTGGTCGTGAAAAGAACCTGTTCTCCATCTATAACAAGATGAAAACCAAAGAGCAGCGCTTCCACACCATTATGGACATCTACGCTTTCCGCGTGGTGGTTGATACACCAGATACTTGCTATCGCGTACTTGGTCAGGCCCACAGCCTGTACAAGCCTCGTCCTGGCCGCATGAAAGACTACATTGCGGTACCGAAAGCCAACGGCTACCAATCTCTGCACACGTCAATGATCGGCCCTCACGGGGTGCCAGTTGAGGTCCAGATCCGAACTGAAGATATGGAGCAGATGGCAGATAAAGGTGTCGCGGCGCACTGGTCTTACAAAGGCAATGGCTCACGCAGTAGCAACGGGACAACCGCACAGGTTAAAGCACAACGTTGGATGCAGAGCTTACTTGAGCTGCAACAAAGCGCAGGTAACTCATTCGAATTCATTGAAAATGTTAAATCTGATCTGTTCCCAGATGAGATCTTCGTATTCACGCCGAAAGGTCGCATTGTCGAACTTCCAGCAGGCGCAACAGCAGTCGATTTTGCTTACGCGGTACATACCGACGTCGGCAACATGTGTGTCGGTGCTCGTGTAGACATGAACCCTTACCCACTCAGCAAATCGCTGAAGAATGGCCAAACTATTGAGATCATCAGTGCTCCGGGCGCACGTCCGAACGCAGCATGGCTCAACTATGTAGTGACCTCACGTGCGCGTACGAAGATCCGTCAGGTTCTGAAAACGATGCGTCGTGAAGAGTCGATTACCCTTGGCCGTCGCCTACTGAACCATGCACTTGGTGAACACTCTATTGCCGATGTCGGTCAAGAGAATATCGAACATGTATTGTCTGATCTACGTCTCGATGACATTGAAGACTTGCTAGCATCGATTGGTCTTGGTGAGCTGATGAGTATCGTTATTGCTCGTCGTTTATTGGGCGATGCTGACGAACTGACTGAAGTGGCAAACAACAGCGATACGTCTAGGAAGAAATTACCTATCCGTGGTGCTGAAGGCCTATTACTGACGTTCGCCAACTGTTGTCACCCGATTCCAGATGATCACATTATTGCTCATGTATCTCCAGGTCGTGGTCTTGTGGTGCACCGTGAAACGTGTCCAAACGTTCGTGGTTACCAGAAAGAACCGGATAAATACATGGCGGTTGAATGGTCTGACGATTACAACCAAGAGTTCACGGCTGAACTTCAGGTCGAATTACAGAACCATCAAGGTGCGCTGGCTGAGCTAACTAACGTTATCTCGAAAACAGGCTCGAACATTCACGGTATTTCAACCGAAGAACGTGACGGACGCTTGTACACAGTGACTATCTTGTTGACCACGAAAGATCGTGTTCATTTAGCGAGCATTATGAAGAAGCTACGTGTGATGCCACACGCGCTCAAAGTAAGACGTCGTAAGAACTAACGTTCGAACTTATTGGCAACTTTGCTAAGAATTGAAATCCCCTTAATGCTTTATCGCTTAAGGGGATTTTTTATAACTGAATCCTCGAATTTATCTGACTCCATTCCTGCCTGTACAAAAATCCAGTAAAATGCTTGAATAGATTATCTCTCTTACGTTTATGAGTCTTGTTATGTCACAGCTTTTATCTGCTATCCCTCTCAACTCTTTATCTGGAGTCGGCGCAAAAGTCGCAGAGAAACTGGAAAAGGTTGGGCTTAACAATGTACAAGACCTGCTATTTCATCTGCCTTTGCGCTATGAAGATAGAACTCGTATCTACCCCATCGTAAAGCTGCATGCCGGGCTGTGGGCTGCTGTGCAAGGCAAGGTGATGCATGTTGATACCATTTTCGGTAAACGTAAGATGCTCGCAGTAAAGATCAGCGATGGTAACGGCACGATTACTCTGCGCTTTTTCAACTTTACTGCAGGAATGAAGAATAACTTTGCCGAAGGCAAACAAGTGCATGCTTATGGTGAGATCAAGCGCGGCAATATGGGGCTTGAGATCGTCCATCCGGATTACAAATTCTTTGCTCCTAGGCAACAGCCAGATGTTGAAGCGAATCTGACTCCGGTGTATCCAACCACTGAAGGACTAAGACAAGTCACGCTACGTAACCTTACCGATCAAGCTCTAGAGTTAATCGATAAAGCAGCCGTCAATGAGCTGCTACCGTCTGGTCTATACGACCACCAAATTACCCTCGCACAAGCACTGCATGCCATTCACAGACCGCCCCCGGGCATTGACCTAGAGCTGTTTGATGAAGGCAAGCACCCTGCGCAACTGCGCCTAATTATGGAAGAGTTGCTGGCTCAAAACCTGTCGATGTTGTCTGTTCGTAGCAAAGGACAGCAAGACAAGGCAATGCCTTTTCCTCCAGTAAACACTCTTAAAGATAAGCTACTGGCTCAGCTGCCGTTTTCACCAACCAATGCCCAAGCACGAGTGACCAAAGAGATCGAAGCTGACTTGGAAAAGCCGCACCCTATGATGCGTTTAGTGCAAGGTGATGTGGGCTCTGGTAAAACCTTAGTCGCTGCACTCGCGGCTGTTCGCGCATTGGAACATAGTCAGCAAGTGGCACTGATGGCACCAACCGAACTATTGGCAGAACAGCACGCGATTAACTTTGCTAACTGGTTTGAGGCAATGGGTATTCAAGTTGGATGGCTAGCAGGTAAGCTCAAAGGCAAGGCTCGTGAAACTGAACTAACACGAATTGCCAGCGGCGAAGCGCAAATGGTGGTCGGTACTCATGCGCTATTTCAAGAGCATGTCGAGTTCAACAACCTTGGTTTAGTGATCATTGATGAGCAGCACCGATTTGGCGTCCACCAGCGACTAGAGCTGCGTGAAAAAGGCGTGAAGCAAGGTTATTATCCTCACCAACTGGTGATGACGGCAACACCAATTCCACGAACGCTGGCGATGACGGCCTATGCCGACCTCGAAACCTCGATTATTGATGAGTTACCACCGGGGCGAACCCCAATTCAAACCGTCGCGATTCCTGATACTAAACGCGATGACATTGTTGAACGTGTGAAAAATGCGTGTCTCAATGAAGGCAAACAAGCTTACTGGGTGTGCACGTTGATCGATGAATCCGAAGTATTGGAAGCTCAAGCTGCCGCTGATACCGCAGAAGAGCTGCAACGCAAACTGCCCGACGTAAAAATTGGTTTGGTTCATGGCCGAATGAAACCCGCAGAGAAACAAGCGGTGATGCAGGAATTCAAAGAGAACAAACTGCACCTGTTAGTTGCTACAACCGTGATTGAAGTAGGTGTGGATGTACCGAATTCGAGCTTAATGATCATCGAGAACCCAGAGCGTCTTGGTCTAGCGCAACTGCACCAACTGCGTGGCCGTGTTGGCCGTGGTTCGGTCGCAAGCCATTGTGTACTGTTGTACCACTCCCCACTATCTAAAACCGCTCAGAAACGCTTAGGGGTACTTCGTGAAAGTAACGATGGCTTTGTTATTGCTCAGCGTGACTTAGAGATCCGTGGCCCCGGTGAGCTACTTGGCACTAAACAAACAGGCTTGGCTGACTTTAAGATTGCCGACTTAGTCCGTGACCAACGTTTGATACCTGAAGTGCAGCGTATCGCGCGTCATATCCACGATAGCTACCCAGACAATGCCAAGGCGATCATCAACCGCTGGCTGGGTGAGCGCGATGTGTATTCTAAGGCGTAATTCGCCCTCATATCTTGCTTAAAACGTAAAAAGGCTTCTACAAGGAAGCCTTTTTCGTGCGTATAGCCTAAGGTTTCACAGGGAAACTGATCTGCGCCTTCAAGCCACCCTCACTGCGGTTATTCACCACCACCGCACCTTGGTGTTGGCTGACAATACGTTTCACGATCGCTAAACCTAAACCTGTCCCTTCACTACCACGAGCCGTGTCACCACGAGTGAACGGTTCAAACAACTTACCAATTTGGTCTTGTGGAATACCCGGACCATTATCTTCTACCGTTACCCAAGCCAGTTTGTTATCTGCTGTCATGCCAGTCGATACTTTGACCCAACCATTACCGTAGCGCAGCGCATTTACCACCAAATTACTCACCGCACGCTTCATCGCGATCGGGTTACCCAAAGCAGGTTTCATGGTTTCTGGAATATCGGTTTCAATCTGAACCTCATAGCCTCCTTCAGAGCTAGAGACCTCGCGCGCAATATCATCGACAAATACCGCCTGGAATGAGTCTCGGTCCACAGGCTTTAGGTAATCCATAAACTGACTGATGATCTCATTGCACTCTTCAGTATCACTGATGATCCCTTCCGCTAGATAGCTATCTTCTGGCGACATCATCTCAGTCGCCAAGCGAATACGCGTGAGTGGTGTACGCAGATCATGGCTGATACCCGCCATTAGTAGGGCTCTATCTTCTTCGAGTTCTTGAATGCCTTTCGACATCTGATTAAAGGCTCGAGTTACCGAGCGAATCTCTTGTGCACCTTGTACTGGTAAGGGCGGTGGAATATCACCTCGCCCAACACCTTGCGCGGCTTTCTCTAGGGCTATCAACGGCCGATTTTGCAAGCGGATAAACAGCCACCCACCAGCAACAATCAACAACGCCATGATCAGACTGTTACGAAATAGAGGCGCAAAGTCTTCTTCTTGCAGCTCAGACAGGGGAATACGAATCAAGGAGTTAGGCAACTGCGCAATGTCCATCCACAACACGTAACTTTCTTTGCCCAAAACCAATCGCACTTCGGTTTCAGATCCGAGCTCTTTGGTCATCTCCTCACTCATCAGGTCTATCGCGACCGCATGGTAGTACTCGCCCGACGCTTCACTGTCCTTGGCATGAACCGTAACCCCGAGCTGCTCAAGTACACGCTGACGCAGTGGCGCATCAATCTCGATATCACTGCCTTGGTCCAATACTAGGTTTAGTTCGTGAGCCAAAATTTTATTAAACTGCTGCAAACTCGGCATCAATGCATAATTGAACACCGCGTAATACGAAAAAATTTGGCTGGCAACCAACAGGGTTAAGAAGAGCACTATCGACTGAGTAAAGGAGCTACGTATGCGCATAGAAGACCTAAAGTGAGGGATGATAAAGGAATATAGTGGGAACTATAGCTGTAATACCAATCACAGTAAGTAAATGATCATAAATAGCGCCGGAAAAAGGCTTGAGAACAAGGCTGCAATTTTTGATAAGTAGTTATTCTACAATCAAAATTTCTAACGAAGTTATCGAGCGTTTTAACAAGCTAGGATGAGCAGTTATTTACTACGATTGGTATCTCTCATTGTGCTGAATACAAAACGGGCCATCGCATATTAATGAGATGACCCGTAAATAATAAATTCTGAATCACAGAACGAGCAAAGCTAGATTACACAGCTTTGCCATCTGGAACGAATACATAACCCAAGCCCCACACCGTTTGGATATAACGAGGTTTACTTGGATCTTCTTCTACTAGACGACGCAAACGCGAAATCTGGACATCGATAGAACGTTCCATCGCTGAATACTCACGGCCACGAGCCATGTTCATCAGCTTATCGCGAGACATTGGCTCACGAGCGTTAGTGACAAGTGACTTCAGAACCGCAAATTCACCTGAGGTAAGAGGCATAGGCTCTTCACCGCGGAACATTTCACGTGTACCTAGGTTTAGGCGGAACTCACCAAACTCAACCACAGACTCTTCTGTGCTTGGCGCGCCCGGTGCTTCAATCACTTGGCGACGCATTACCGCTTTGATACGAGCAAGCAGTTCACGTGGATTAAATGGTTTTGGCAGGTAATCATCAGCACCCACTTCCAAACCCACAATGCGATCCACTTCGTCACCCTTTGCTGTAAGCATCAGGATTGGTAGCGAGTTGTTTGCGTTTCGTAGACGACGACAGATCGAAAGACCGTCTTCGCCCGGCAACATTAAATCCAATACCATCAAGTGAAAGTTTTCACGGGTTAACAGGCGGTCCATCTGCTCACTGTTTGCCACGCTACGCACTTGAAAGCCTTGCTCTGACAGATAGCGTTCTAGCAGTGCACGTAAACGAGCATCGTCATCGACCACTAAAATTTTGTAGTTTTCTTGCATGTAATGGTTCCACCTATTAAAGCTTAAACCTAAGGTTAAGCATTCTTGGTAAATTGTATATTGGTATAAGACATTAAAAATGTAACATTATTGAGGGAAAAGTCGCCTAAATAATTGTTAACGTATGTTGCCTTTCTATATATTCTATCTTAGATCATCATTTCATTAAGTCAGATTTATGAAAACCAAACTTATCACCCGCGAAGGTTATAACAAGCTCAAAGCAGAACATGACCACTTATGGCACGAGAAGCGTCCTGAAA
>NZ_JBFRVX010000119.1:0-2149 GCF_041475345.1 Vibrio sp. 10N.222.48.A3
GGTATGAGCTGAGAACAGTTGCTGATGCATTTTCTGCGCAAGATCATCGGTCATTGATGAAATGTAATCCGCAATCACGCGCATTTTTCGAGACTCATCTTGATGTTGTAGCCATTGCTTCTTGATAGGTAGTGGCAGCAAGCGTTCAGGATCTGCGCTGAATGCTTCAAACATATCCATGATAATCTGCTGACCTTTATATTCTATCACTTGAACCTGTGGCACTTGAATCACGAACTCGCTGACAAAATGTTTCAGTTTGTCGAGTGTGGCGTCCATGCTCGGTTCAAGCACCGCATTGTAAGCAAGCAGTACATTCTCAAATCTAGCATCTACTCGTTCAATCGAAATACTGGTCAACAGAGCGTTGACTATCCCACCAATCGCATCCTTTCGACGATACTGCTCACCAGAGAAAAGCATCTCTGTGATTGAATCTAGGTGTTCACAAACCCAAGGGTCGGCCATCTCTTTAAGTTGAGGGTAAGCCGACTCGACCCATTGAGATTTGGTGACAGAGCCAAGCACAATCGCATCTTCTAAATCGTGCACGCCATACGCGATGTCATCAGCCAGCTCCATGATTGAACAATCAAGTGACTTATATTTGGTCTTATTGTGCTCAAGTGGCTCTGTATGCGTTTTTCTTTTCTGTTTTAGAAGCTGTTGGTCGCTGCTTGAAAGCGGCTCCATTACCCAGTTAAAAAGCTCTTCATCATGATCGTAGATGCCTTTTGCTGGCATCCAATCTTTGGCTCGGAGCTGTCGTTGATGCTTAACAGGCTCAGACTGTAATTTAGCTTGAACCTCACTAAGCAGAGAAGGGTACTTAATCAGACCTAACAGAGTTCGTCGAGACAGGTTCATCCCGTGATGTTCAGTGTAAGGTTCTAGCTGCGTGACAATGCGAAATGTTTGAGCATTGCCCTCAAAGCCACCATGATCGCGCATCATATAGTTCAACGCGACTTCGCCACCGTGCCCATAAGGTGGGTGGCCAATGTCGTGAGCAAGACACAATGAATCAATCAAACTGTCTGAAGGCAACAAATCTCGAAACTCGGGCTGCTTTTTTTTCAGCTGGGCAACGATACCGGTACCTAGCTGAGCGGCTTCTAGCGAATGAGTAAGGCGAGTTCGGTGGAAATCGTTTACCGTGGTGCCATGAACTTGGGTTTTTGCTTGGAGGCGGCGAAAAGCGGCAGAGTGAAGCACCCGCGCACGATCGCGTTGATACGGGCTACGGTGGTCATCACGCCTTATTTTATGTTCATCGTCATTTCGATGTTGCCATTCTTGTTCGAGTTCAAAGGGTGGTTCGAGTGGAGAATTCAAAATAGCACCTATCAAATTGATTTATTTAGCTAATTACATTCAACTTATACCCAGCTAGCTTATCTCGTCTAGTGATAATTCAAAGCTCGGCGCAAATGTGGTGAGAAAGTAGTCCATTTCCGGGCTTTTACGCTGTTCGAGAGTCTCTTCTAGTCGGCGTTTCGCTTGTTCGTACTCATGGTTGCCCGCACTGAGTTCCTCCAAACACTTGAGGTAAGCGCAGATAGTGTCGGCTTGCTTAACGATGCTTTGCTCTTCTTTGTTTGCTGTTCCAGATATCAAAAACGGGGAGAAGTCGTCTCGGAACTCTTCTGGCAGCATTGAAAGCAGTCTTTGCTCTGCTGCCGCTTCTATCTTCTTATACTCTTGTGCGATGTCTGGATTGTAGTATTTAACTGGCGTCGGCAAATCACCTGTTAGCACTTCACTGGTATCGTGGTACATGCCAAGCAGAGCAATGTGTTCTGGGTTGAGTTTGCCATCAAACTTCTTGTTTTTGATAAGCGCCAAGGCGTGGGCGACGAAAGCGACCTGTAGGCTATGCTCTGAAATGTTCTCGCTTGAGACTGAGCGCATCAGGGGCCAGCGTTGAATCAGCTTCATACGGGCAAGATGGGCAAAGAAATGGCTTTGTTTCATAAGAGTCCTTTTAGTACCAATCGTAGTAAATAACTGGTCATCCTAGCTTGTTAAAAAACTCGATAACTTTGTTAGAATTTTTGATTGTAGAATAACTACTTACCAAAAAAATCTGCCTTGTTCTCAAGTTTTTTCCCTGCGCTATTTCTGAAAACTTACTTACTGTGATTGGTAT
>NZ_JBFRVX010000120.1:0-20796 GCF_041475345.1 Vibrio sp. 10N.222.48.A3
ATCGATAGTACAGCGAACATACAAGTCCTGTGCTTTAATTAAACAATAACGTTCGAAAAACAATAATAATGACATCAGGAGTGGGAAATGAAGAGATTACTTATTCTTTTAGTCTTTGCTATGCCTGTCGTTTGTTCAGCGAACAGTTTACCGCTACTGAGCAGTTTGCCTTTGCTCCCCAGTCAAATCGATAGCTCTGCCCATAAGTTTTTTATCTCCACGCAAAGTGCATCGAGTGAAAGCTTTGATACTTGGACAGTAGACAGTGGTTATTCTTATAGCTTGTTTTCTGATGTGGATCTTTATGTCGGTACACGAATCAACACTGCTGCACTGAAATATGAGAGTGGATTCTTGAGTGGTGTTAGTTATCAGTTTTCCGAAAGAGTCTCTTTCAACAGCTCTCTACACACCTATAACAATGAAACAGAAGACAGTGATAAATCGGTAGCCGCAGAGCTTTCCAGCCGCGTGCAGCTAACCGACAATCTAGATATGCATGCCACCCTTGATTATGAAGAGTGGCAACAAGGTGTTGAGGTAGGATTAGGGTTTCGCTTCTAATCTATCCCACTTCTTTATTGATGAGCCCGTTAAGATTCAATCAACAATTCCGTTGAAATTAACACACCATTCCAATCGGCATAAATGTAATCACCGGGCTGAATCAGTTGATTGTGTATAGAGAGCGTCACATTCACTTGCCCAACACCGTGCTTCTCGGTTTTAAATGGAGAGGCTCCGAGAGCTTGAATACCAAGATCCATCTGCGCCATCATCGCAACATCACGCACCGCACCATTCACAATGACGCCTTCCCAACCATTTTCGATGGCTAGAATAGCCAATTGGTCGCCAAGTAACGCTTTTTGACACGAGCCATTACCGTCTACAACGAGTACTTTGCCGCAGCCATCGGTCTCTAAAACCTCACGAACCTTGGAATTATCGTGATAACAACGAACTGTTACAATTTTTCCCCAGAACGCACCACGCTGGCCGAAGTTCTGTAATGGCATATTCAGTAGCGTGACTTTGCTTTCAAACTCATCACATAAGTCAGGTGTTATATCGTGCATATATCCTCCGTGAGTAAGGCAAACCTATTAAGTCAGGTGAGCCTCTATGCTTTTATATATTATTAAAATTAATCCTTTGTTTTCATTGCTCTATGCCCAATTTAATACGAAATAAAAGTTGATTGAGCATATTTATCTACTAGACTCTAAGGATAGCTTTCAGCTTCCTTGGTTCATAGTCCGGTCTTTAGCAAGCAAGATGTGCGAAATATCTCGAATAATCATTCTTATTTTGGTGCTAAATAGTCACCATAACATTGGTTAAGTTGTAGCCATACTATTAAAGTTTGTTGCGATACGGCAATTGATGTAAATCAACAAAGTGAATGGAATTAACATTCTCGCGTTGTTAGCATGCTGTTAACATTATAGAATCCTCTTAAATCACTAAAAGAATGATTGAAAGGCGTACTGGATCTACGTTATTGGGCAATACTTCAAGGAAGGCAGATAGCTGGAAGTAAGTGTTTTTTTGAAAACTTTAAGTTATCATCAAAAATACATTACCTGTATGTTATGTTTTGCCTAGAATTTATTCTATTAGCACAGTTTCGTCACAAATTTAGGTACCGCCAAATGCAAACCCCGCAGATTCTTATCGTTGAAGATGAGCAAGTAACTCGTAACACTCTAAAGAGTATTTTTGAAGCAGAGGGATATGCTGTTTTTGAGGCTAGCGACGGTGAAGAGATGCACCAAGTGCTATCTGATAACCAAGTTAACCTTGTAATTATGGACATCAACCTTCCAGGTAAGAATGGCCTACTACTTGCGCGTGAACTACGTGAGCAAGCAAATGTAGCGCTTATGTTCTTAACTGGTCGTGATAATGAAGTTGATAAGATCCTTGGCCTAGAAATCGGCGCTGATGACTACATCACTAAGCCTTTCAACCCTCGTGAGCTGACTATCCGTGCACGTAACCTTCTTAACCGTTCAATGAGCACAAGCTCTGTTCAAGAAGAAAAGCGTAGCGTTGAGAAGTACGAGTTCAATGGTTGGGTACTAGATATCAACAGTCGTTCTCTGGTTAGCCCAGATGGCGAAGGCTACAAGCTACCTCGTTCAGAGTTCCGTGCTCTACTTCACTTCTGTGAGAACCCAGGTAAGATCCAAACACGTGCAGACCTTCTTAAGAAGATGACTGGCCGTGAGCTTAAGCCACACGATCGTACTGTAGACGTAACAATCCGTCGTATTCGTAAGCACTTTGAATCTGTTTCTGGTACACCAGAAATCATCGCGACGATTCACGGTGAAGGCTACCGCTTTTGTGGTGACCTAGAAGACTAATTCGATTCGCGCTTCTGGCCGTTTAGTTCTTGCCGTCGATTAGCACTTCTAAACCGATAGCACTCTAACCAGTTAGTACTTATAAACAGTTAGTACTTCTAGCAATCGAAGCGTGAACAATCGTTATTAAAAAGGGAGAATGCCAACGCATTCTCCCTTTTTTATTGTTCATTGTTCATTGTTCGCTAAGGTTTTAGTAAACCGTATCTACCTTCACGTCTTTCTCGACTAACCACTTCACGGTTTCGCCATCTTTGAGTTCAATCGCAACATCAACAGGCTTATCACTGTCGATCTCTAACTGCCATACAAAAGCGACTTCCCACTGCGTTTCACTATGTGTTCTTAAATCTAGATCGTCAGCAGTTACCAACAAGGTATCTGCACCCTGTTTAACCGTCACACTCTCAACCGCAAGTGTTGCTGGTAATTGTGAGTCAGACTCTAGGTAGATAGCACCATGCAAAGTCTTATCTTGAGCCTCCCCAATCGTAGGCATTTTGTTGTGCCACAGGTTGCTTTTCATTGTGACTGTCGCTGCAGATACTTCGACTTGATTATCTTGCTGCCATTCTACTTGTGGCGCAGAACAACCCGCTAATGCTACTACACATGCGGCAAATGCTAATTTTTTCATCATTCTTCTACCTTTGATTTAACCAACTCTTTAAGACTTCAATATCATTTTGGTATTCGTTATTTATTTCATCAACCCAATCTGAAATGTTCTCCCACCACGCAGGCATATCTGGAGATTGAGCTTTCTGAGCAACTTGCTGTATGCGTTTCAGGCCAATGGAACCTGCTGCACCTTTAATCTTGTGTGCCTCAGAAACGATACTGTCTTGATCTTTCGCAACCATATTGGAATTCAATATTTCCATATATTCCGGCATCATATCTTCAAACATCACGATACTATCCAAAACAGGTTTCGACCCGACAATGTCAACATAAGACTCTAGCATATCAATATCAAGCAAAGTGGTATCAATCGTTGAAAGAGCCGGCTTACTCGCTGTTACTTTCTCAACACCTGCTACTTTTTCAACATCCTTTACTGTATCAATGCCCTCGGCTTTCTCAATAACCTCTGGGGCATCCTCAATCAACTCGCTGATGACATCCTGGATTGCACGAACCGACAGTGGTTTACTGATCGCTTCATCCATGCCTTTCTGGAAATACTCTTGCTTATTGTTTAATACATTCGCGGTTAATGCCACCAAAGGCGGCAATTGGCTATATTTCTCGCGGTAGTATTGGGCAATGTCGAAACCAGTCATATCTGGTAACTGGATATCCAGTAATACCAAGTCATAATCTTTCGGGTTGAAAACGATTTGTGCCTCTTTACCCGTCATTACGACTGTCACTTCATGCCCTAGGCTTTCAAGTAAAGAACGAGCTACTGTGATATTGAGCTCAATGTCTTCGACCATGAAAATCTTAAGGTTGGACTGCTTTCTTGGCGTTTTGATCAAAGCCTGAGTATCGTGATTAACTGGAACTCGAATCGAAATCGTAAAGGTACTACCAAACCCCTCTTCACTGGTGACTTCAATGTGACCATCCATCATATTGATCAGCTGTTGAGATACAGCAAGACCAATTCCGGTACCGACAGCGTGTAAATTGTCTGTTCCCGACTTTACCTGATAGTACATCGCGAAGATCTTCTCGATTTCGCTTTCAGGGATACCAATCCCGGTATCTTCTACTTCCATCGTGATGTTGGCAAAGTCGCCATCAATTTCAGCGCTGACCGTCATCACGACACCACCATCTTTGGTGAACTTCATCGCGTTGCTTACAAGGTTCCACAATACCTGTCTAAGACGAGTACCATCCACCTCAACTGCAGATGGGAGATCGGACAATCTTTCTAGATCAAACCTCAACCCTTTCTGCTCTGCCATTAACGCAGAAATGCTTTCGATCTCAACAACGAAATCTTCAAAATTGATAGGGGTTGGGAATAGCTCAAGCTTACGGCGGTCGAACTTATCCATGTCGATAATATCGTTAAAGATATTACCCAGTGTCACCGCACTCACCTTGATGGTTTGCATCTGCTTACGCTGCTCGGTCGTCAGCTGGCTATCCAATAACATGCGGCTCAAGCCGATGATGCCATTGAGCGGTGTTCTTAACTCGTGGCTAATGGTTGAGATAAAGGTGGTCTTATCGCGACTGGCTTTCTCTAGTGATTCTTGGTGCTCTTTACGCTCGGTAATATCACGACCAAAACCAACCAAGCCAAGGTGGCGACCATCTTTACTGTAGAAAGGCACCTTACGCAGCTCGAAGTAACTCTTACGTCCATCGGGGTATTCAAGCCATTGGTCATAGGTCAAAGCTTGGTTGTCAGCAAAGACTTTCTTATCGGTTTCAACAACTTGCTGGGCTACCTCTTTGCTGTAGACATCCCAAGGCGTCAAACCAACTAGCTCTTTTTCTGTTTTGCCCGTGAGTTCTTCAACCGCTCGGTTGCAACCTGAAAACACACCATCTTCATTGCGATAATAAATGAGGTCAGGCGAGGCATCGATAAACGAACGCAACAGCGCCGTACGTTCTGCTAATTCAAGCTGAGTTCGCTCACGCTGAAACACTTCGTTCTCAAGATCATGCATTGCTTCTGCACGCGCTTCTTCGGCTTTTTCACGATCTTCAATTTCTTGGTTGAGCTTTTCGATATTGAGTTGCAGTTTATTGTTGAGTTCTTGATCTCGCTCTCGCATGTCACCCAGCTTAGAGACCAATTTAGCCAACCTTTGGCGAGACTCTTCCAGTTGATCGACCACGACTGAGAGAAAATAGACCGCCCAAGGTGTGATCACTAAACCGAAGAAAACCGAACGGACAATGTCGATATCATCAACATTACCTTTGAGTGCGAGGGTGATACCGACTTGTACAACAACAGCAAGGGCAACAAGCGCTAGGGCGAGTAAGATAGAAAAGCGGACAATCCCCAATTTTACGAGCAGATCCACGTAATACTGGGCAAGATTTTTCATGGGTTTCATTTAGCGCTCCACGCGATAAGACTAGCAACATTCTACCTTGTTTGAAGAAAGTAGGTAAGCTAGCTACATCACACGCAGCAAGAGATTAGCGGTAATATCGAAGGTTAATCAACCAATATTAATACTAACCAAGCAATATCAATACTAGCCAAGCCACATAAATATTAGCCAAGTAATATAAATGCTAAACAAGAAAAAGACGGAGTCACTAAGTTACCCATTCTATAAAGTTAGTGAATAGAGTATGGATGCACTATCGAACGATTTCGACCATCAGATTTCGCTTGATACAACGCACTGTCAGCCAAGGCAACAGCAGACTCCATTTCGTCATCAGGTGTTGGTATATAAGAGACAATACCAATACTCACCGTGATGGAGTCAGACACTGTAGACTTCTCATGAGCGAGTCCTAGTTTTTGCACTTCATCATGAATTCGACGAGCGACCATAAGCGCACCTTCTGTGGTTGTGTTTGGGAGAATAAAGCCAAACTCTTCACCACCGTACCGAGCCACGCAATCCGAAGAGCGATTCAACACCTGCTTAAAGGCTTGTGAAACCTGAATCAAAGCATCGTCTCCTTGTTGGTGTCCATAGAAATCGTTATAGCCTTTAAAGAAGTCGATATCACACAGCATGATCGTCAACGGCAACTTCTCACGCACATGATGATGCCACAATGTAGACAGCTGCTCATCGAAGCGACGTCGATTGGATACCTGAGTTAAACTATCCATAAAACTGAGGCGCTCAAGCTCTAAATTGGCTTCTTCAAGTTTCTGCTCGGCGAGGTAACGTTCTGTGATATCACGTGCCATGATCAGTACACCATTGGTACTCGATGCAGGGTCTCTAAAAGGCGACTTCACTACATCATACCAAGTAAACTCTCCATCACTTGAAACCAGTTTGTCGATGTAACGCAACGAGTTACCTTGATGAAGTACTTGGTGATCACTCTCTGATACGCGCATATAAATGCTATTTGGTACTACGTCTTGTAGACGTTTACCCACTAAGTCACTGACTTCAGAAATACCCAACGCTGCCACAAATGGCTTATTACACGCCTGGTAAACCATATTTTCGTTGAAGATACCAATCGAGTCAGGGCTCGCTTCCAAGATGTTTTGTAAAATGGTGTCACGTTGTGCAAGTGCAACTTCAGTATCTTTACGCTTTTCCATTTCCCCACGCAGTTGTTGCTGCATGTCATGCCAATCCGTCACATCGTGACTTATCGAGAGCGTACCTATGGTTTCCCCACTTTGCGAGAGCAAGACACTTTGATAGGTTTCAAGGAGACACCCCTTACCATCTTGGTCTGTGGTCCATGAGCGCTCACTGACACGACCTTTTAAGGCACCACTAGACACACTTAAAGTGCCCTCTTCAGGGCGACCATGCCAAAACTTTTTAAACGCACGATTACTCGCGACCAATTCACCCTTTTGATCGATGACATAGACCAACTCAGATAAAGAATCCAAAGCGGTACGAGCAACATTGAGATCACGAACCTCTTGGGAAATCTCTTCGTTGGTACTTTTATAAGGGGAAGCATGTATCATCCAAGCCTTTCTACTTCTAAAGTGGATCTTACGACCCACCAAGTTGATCTTAAAAGATTCAAATTCAGAAAGAACCCAGGACGAGAGATACTCAAACGTTCGAGAGTTGATGTGATCAGTGAGGTAATGACGAAAACTATTCTCAGCTTCCACTGTTGGAAAACGAAAGTGAGTACCGATTTGGCGGATACCAAGCAGCTGCATGGCTTGGCGATTGGCGTACAAGATCTCGCCACTTCGGATGTCAACAAAATAAAGAGGTGAAGGCGTAGCGAGAAGAAGCTGTTCAATATATGACTGGTAACGTAAATAAATATGCCAGCAGATGAGACCTATCAGCAATAGAACAACGATATATATACCGTAGCCATACGCCCTATCCCATAACCAAGTCATTACCAGTTCCATCTGCTCTCAATCTATGCTTATAAATTCTGTGAGGGAAATGTTACCACTATTTGTTGGTTTTATCTGCTGTTACCTACAGTCACCCATTCCTATCAATTGGTCGCGTTTAAAACAGGTTGCGTGTACTCGAATGCAAAGCCTGTTTTAATGCCTTGTGCGCCGGTTTTATCAAGCGAACGACCAATCTCAGTCATCGCCAACCAGCGGTTCTCACACCATAAAGGGGAGAGTAGTGTCGGGCGTCTCGCCGCAGAAGATACACGATGATAAACCACGTCCGCTGGTGTGCGTTGAATGATCTCACTCGCGATATCAATGTACTCCTCAAGGCTTGGTGCTTCTAGCTTTCCTGCCTTCCAGGCTTTAGCCATGGTACTGCCTTCAACAATATGAAGCCCGTGAAGCTTGATACCATCAGTGCCAGCCGCTAATACCTTATCTAGAGTTTCAAGGTTATCCGCTTTGGTTTCTTTGGGCAGGCCGACAATAAGGTGAGTACATACCTTGATTCCTAAAGCACGTGCGCGCTGGGTGATCGTTTCATACACAGTGAAATCGTGTCCGCGGTTAATTCGCTTGAGGGTTTTGTCATTGGCTGTTTGCAGGCCGAGCTCTAGCCAAATTTCGTAACCTTGCTTAACGTACTCCGCGAGCAGATCGAGTACCGCATCCGGCACACAGTCTGGTCTCGTGCCAACACAAAGGCCAACAATCTCTGCTCCAGGTGCTTTTAGAGCCTCTTCATACATATTCTTGAGTACCTGCACCTCAGCGTAAGTACTGGTGTACGCCTGAAAATAAGCAAGATACTTCTTGGCACGAGCGATTTCACCCGCACGATCTGTTAATTGATCAGCAATACTTTGAACTTGAGTTTGTTCATCGGCAAAAGAAGCTACGTTGCAGAAGGTACAACCGCCACGGCCAATTGTCCCGTCTCGGTTTGGGCAACTAAACCCACCGTGAAGTGTCAGCTTGTGAACCTTCTCGCCATAACGACGTTGGAGATCTTGGCCGATAGTATTAACTAACTCGTGTAATTGCATATTTTCAAAGCACTCAAGTAAATAAGAATGAATATCAGTCTTTTTTGAAAAAAAATTACATCCCTGCAAAATTCGACCAATTAGTTTACGCAAGGATTTTTGCGAGCAACCTATCAAATATCAATAAACATGCAAAAAATAAGCTCTATTTGCCTAATGTTGCACATTTGTTAGGCATTAAATTCAAAACAAAACGAAAAAAATGGTCTACATCGGTTAACTTTCATTGCAATTCGCCTAGACAAAATTGTAGGATACTTACACATATTGGCTATTTCTGAGTGTTTACTTACATCGAAAACTTGCCAATAAGTCGGTGATGTCCATACCCCACCTATATAAACCACTAGTTTGTGGTCAAAAACAAACGGATATCACTAAGGATTGTTTTTCTCGCAATACTTTTCCTGCGAGATACGGAAAGGATTCAAACCGCCAGCATAGGCAGGTTTAGACCCATAAATATAAAAGGACAAGGCTAACTTTATACAAAGAAGTTGCGCCTAGATTTAACTGGAAGGATGTATCTATGGTAGATCAAGAGCAGAACTCACAGGGTCTGTATACTCCTGAATTGGAGCATGACGCTTGTGGTATCGGTTTTGTTGCTCATCTTAAGAATCGCAAATCTCATGATGTAGTAACTCAAGCACTCGATATGCTTGCACGTATGGAACACCGTGGCGGCCAAGGCTGTGATCCGTGTTCTGGTGATGGTGCAGGTATCCTGCTACAGAAGCCACACGAATTCTTACTAGAAGAAGCCGTAAAGCTTGGAATTAAACTGCCATCTTTTGAAAAATATGGTGTTGGTGTTGTACTTTTCCCTAAGGATGAATACAAACGTGCACAGTGTCGTGACATTCTAGAACGCAATGCACAGCGCCTTGAGTTAGAAGTTATCGGTTACCGTGAACTTCCAACTGACAATTCAATGATTGGTGCTGACCCACTAAGCACTGAACCTCAATTTGAACACGTATTTATTTCTGGCGGCCCTGGTATCACACCAGAAGAGCTTGAGCGTAAACTGTATGTTCTACGTAACTACACTGTTCGTGTATGCCTAGAAAGCGTGTCAAACATCGGTGACGACTTCTACATCAACTCTATGTCTTACAAGACATTGGTGTACAAAGGTCAGCTAACAACAGAACAAGTTCCTCAGTACTTCCTAGACCTGCAAAACCCAACCATGGTGACAGCTCTAGCACTGGTACACTCTCGCTTCTCTACCAATACATTCCCTCGTTGGCGTCTGGCTCAGCCTTTCCGTTACATCGCGCATAATGGCGAAATCAATACGGTTCGCGGCAATCTAAACTGGATGAAAGCACGTGAAGCAATCCTAGAGTCGGATCTGTTTACACAAGCTGAAATCGACATGCTGCTTCCTATCTGTCAGGAAGGCAGCTCGGATTCATCAAACTTCGATATGGCACTTGAGCTACTTGTTCTTTCAGGTCGTACTCTGCCACACGCATTAATGATGATGATCCCTGAAGCATGGCAAGAAAACAAAAACATGGATCCAACTCGTCGTGCGTTCTACCAGTACCACGCGAACGTAATGGAACCATGGGATGGCCCGGCATCAGTATGTTTCACCGATGGTGTTCAAGTCGGTGCAACGCTTGACCGTAATGGTCTGCGCCCTTCTCGCTACACAGTGACAAAAGACGACTTCCTAGTAATGGCGTCTGAATCTGGCGTAGTTGAAATCGCACCAGAAAACGTTGAATACCGTGGTCGTCTACAGCCTGGTCGTATCTTCGTTGCTGACCTTGAGCAAGGCCGCATCATTTCTGACGAAGAAGTGAAAGACGGTATTGCTAAAGCACAACCCTACGAAAAATGGGTTGAAGAGAACCTTCTGAGCTTGAAAAAGCTACCGGATGCGAACAACGAATTTAACCAACCTTCTCCAGAAAAATTGCTTCATAAACAACAATCGTTTGGTGTGAGCTCTGAAGAAGTAAACGAAATCATACTACCTCTTGCGAAAACAGGCTACGAGCCACTTTCTGCAATGGGCGCTGACTGGCCGCTAGCGATTCTTTCTCATCAATCGCAGCACCTTTCAAACTACTTCAAGCAATTATTTGCACAAGTAACAAACCCGCCAATCGATCCGATTCGTGAGCGTATGGTTATGTCTCTGAACACTTACCTAGGTAAGGATCAGAACCTACTTGCTGAAACGCCTGAACACTGTCAAAAAGTAGAACTTGAATCTCCAGTTCTGTCTAACTCTGAGTTAGAGAAGCTACGTGCAATCGATAACGAGCACCTTCAAGCGAAGACGCTGGATATCGTATTCCAAGCAAACGGAGACAACGGTAAGTTAGAGCGCGCACTTAAGCGTATCTGCCAATACGCAGAAGACGCTGTGATTGATGGCTACTCTATCATCCTACTGACAGACCGTGCGGTTAACTCTACCCACGCCGCTATTCCAGCAATGCTGGCAGTTGGCGCGGTTCACCACCATCTTATCCGTAAAGGTCTAAGAGCTAAGTGTGACATTGTTGTTGAAACGGGCGATGCTCGTGAGACACACCACTTTGCAACGCTTATCGGCTACGGTGCGAACGCAGTTAACCCATACCTAGTTATTGAAACGATTGTTGAACTGCAACGTACGAAGAAGCTAGATCCAAACGCACACCCGCGTGAGTTATTCGATAACTACCGTAAAGGTGTCAACGGCGGTCTACTGAAGATCTTCTCTAAGATGGGGATCTCTACGCTACAGTCTTACCACGGTGCACAAATCTTTGAAGCACTTGGTGTAAGCAAGTCAGTGGTTGAAAAATACTTCACTGGTACTGTTTCTCGTATCCAAGGTCTAACGATCGATGATATCGCACGAGAAGTGCTAGTTCGTCACCGTGTTGGTTACCCAGCTCGTGAAATCCCAGCTCAGATCCTTGATGTTGGCGGTGTTTACCAGTGGAAACAACGTGGTGAGAAGCACCTATTCAACCCTGAAACCATTTCTCTACTTCAAGAGTCGACGCGTAACAAAGATTACGGTCAATTCAAGAAGTACGCAAAAGCAGTCGATGACCAAGGCGACAACGCAGCAACGCTACGTAGTCAACTGGATTTCATCAAGAACCCTGCAGGCTCTATTCCTCTAGCGGAAGTAGAACCCATCGAGAACATCCTTAAGCGTTTCGCAACCGGCGCAATGAGCTTTGGTTCAATCTCACATGAGGCTCACTCAACACTGGCTGTTGCAATGAACCGCATTGGCGCGAAGTCAAACTCAGGTGAAGGTGGTGAAGATCCAGCTCGTTTCGAACGTAAAGAAAACGGTGACTGGGAGCGTTCAGCAATCAAACAGGTGGCTTCTGGTCGCTTTGGTGTAACGTCTTACTACCTATCTAACGCTGATGAGCTGCAAATCAAGATGGCTCAAGGTGCGAAACCTGGCGAAGGTGGTCAACTACCTGGTGATAAGGTTGATGATTGGATCGGTGCAACACGTCACTCGACTCCGGGCGTAGGTCTTATTTCTCCACCGCCACACCACGATATCTACTCAATCGAAGATTTGGCTCAGCTGATCTACGATCTGAAAAACGCGAACCGTAACGGCCGTGTAAACGTGAAGCTAGTTTCGGAAGCAGGTGTAGGTACGATTGCATCAGGTGTAGCAAAAGCGAAAGCTGACGTAGTACTTATCGCAGGTTTTGATGGTGGTACGGGTGCATCTCCTATGTCTTCTATCCGTCACACAGGTCTGCCTTGGGAACTGGGTCTAGCGGAAACGCACCAAACACTACTGAAAAACGGCCTACGTAACCGTATCGTTGTTCAGTCTGATGGTCAGATGAAAACACCTCGTGACCTTGCAGTTGCAACACTGCTTGGCGCTGAAGAATGGGGCGTAGCAACAGCAGCACTTGTTGTTGAAGGCTGTATCATGATGCGTAAGTGTCACAAGAATACATGTCCTGTTGGTATCGCAACACAAAACAAGACCCTGCGTGAGCGTTTCGACGGCCGCGTAGAAGACGTAGTAACGTTCTTCCAATACATGGCAGAAGGTCTGCGTGAAGTAATGGCTGAACTGGGCTTCCGCTCTATTGATGAGATGGTTGGTCAATCGCACAAACTTAAAGTTCGTGATGACATCGGTCACTGGAAGTACAAGAACCTAGATCTAACACCAGTACTGCATATTGAGCAGGCTCGTGCAGAAGATGGTATCTACAACCAGACAACACAGAATCATAATCTTGAAGACGTTCTAGACCGTAAGTTGATTCAGGCTGCAATCCCAGCGCTTGAGAAAGGTGAAGCGGTTACCGCTCAGTTCCCTATCATCAACACGGACCGTTCAGCAGGCACGATGCTGTCGAACGAAATCTCGAAAGTTTACAAAGACCAAGGTTTACCACAACCAATGAACGTTAAGTTCTACGGTAGTGCTGGCCAATCTTTCGGAGCGTTCCTTGCGAAAGGCGTAAAATTCGAAGTAGAAGGCGACGCGAACGATTACTGGGGTAAAGGTCTGTCTGGCGGTACGTTGGTACTGTACCCAGATGCGAAATCTTCTATCGTTGCGGAAGATAATATCGTGGTGGGTAACGTATGTTTCTACGGTGCAACCTCAGGTGAATCTTTCATTCGCGGTATGGCTGGCGAACGTTTCTGTGTTCGTAACTCAGGTGCGAAGGTTGTAGTTGAAGGTGTTGGTGACCACGGTTGTGAATACATGACAGGTGGCGCGGCAATTATCCTTGGCTCAACGGGTCGTAACTTTGCTGCAGGTATGAGTGGCGGTGTCGCTTATGTTTGGGATAAAGCAGGCGACTTCGAAACCAAGCTCAACGCAGAACTGGTAGACCTAGATCCAATTGAACAAGAAGATAAAGATCTTCTACTAGATATGCTAACGAAGCATGTTGAATTCACAGGAAGTGAAGTTGCTCAGTCTTTCCTAGACAACTTTGAAGTAAGTGTCGCATCACTAGTTAAAGTAATGCCACGCGACTACAAAGCAGTTCTTGAGAAGCGTAAAGCTGAAGCACAACAGGCACAAACGGAAGAAGTGGAGGCAGTATAATGGGTAAGCCTACTGGATTTTTAGAACACGGTCGTGAGCTTCCAAAAAAGCTCGATCCGTCAGTTCGAATTGAAGACAACAAAGAGTTCGTACTTAACGAAGAGTTTGGTGAAAAGATCAATACTCAAGCCTCTCGTTGTATGGACTGTGGCGTACCTTTCTGTCACAGCGGTTGTCCGATTGGTAACATCATCCCAGAATTCAATGATGCGGTTTACCGTGACAGCTGGGAAGAAGCTTGGAACATTCTAAGCTCTACCAATAACTTCCCTGAATTTACAGGTCGTGTGTGCCCTGCTCCTTGTGAAAGCGCTTGTGTTCTTGGTATCAACCAAGACCCAATCACTATCTGTAATATCGAGAAAACAATTGTAGAAACTGCGTACCGTGAAGGGTACGCAAAACCTAAGACACCACGCTCACGTACGGGTAAAACAGTTGCGGTTATCGGTTCAGGTCCTGCAGGCTTAGCCGCAGCTGAGCAACTAAACAGTGCCGGTCACTCTGTGACGGTATTTGAACGTGACGAGAAAGTCGGTGGCCTACTGCGTTTCGGTATCCCAGATTTCAAACTGGGTATGGATGTGATTGATCGTAAGATCAACCTAATGGCTGAAGCTGGCGTTGAGTTTAAAGTGAACCAACACATCGGTGTTGATGTTAATGCTCAACAGCTACGCCAAGAGTTTGATGTGGTATTGCTAACGGGTGGTTCTACGGTTCCACGTGACTTGCCAATCCCAGGTCGTGAGCTGAAAGGCGTTCACTTTGCCATGGAATTCCTTGGTCAAAACAACCGCCGTGCCAACGACTTAGACCTAAAAACAGAAGAGCTTCACGCTAAAGATAAGCACATTGTGGTTATCGGTGGTGGTGATACGGGTTCTGACTGTGTGGGTACATCAAACCGTCATAAAGCAGCAAGCATTACTCAGGTTGAGATCATGCCGATCCCACCAGAGAAGCGCCCTGCTAATATGCCTTGGCCTCAATACCCAATGATCATGAAGACCACCACTTCTCACGAAGAGGGTTGTGAACGTCATTGGAACATCCTGACTAAAGAGTTCATCTCTGACGATAACGGTAATGTAACCGGACTTCGCATTGCTGACATCGTTTGGCAAGATGCGAAACCAGGTGAACGTCCAAGTTTTGATGAAGTAGCAAACTCTGAACGTGTTATCCGTTGTGATATGGCATTTCTAGCGATGGGCTTCTTACACCCAGAACCAACAGGTGTACTGGCTCAGCTAGACATTAAACTGGATGAACGCGGCAACGTGGCCTCTGAAGGTTATGCGACCAACCAAAAAGGCGTTTTCGCTGCTGGTGATATGCGTACTGGCCAGTCTCTGGTTGTACGTTGTATTAATGAAGGTCGTGAATGTGCAATTGCCATTGATGACTTCTTAATGGGTAACTCAAACTTAGAAGCGAAAGCTGATTCACTCATGCTTTCCGCATAATATTTCTCGGGCTAATGTCGTTGACGTTAGCCTAGGGAAAAAGCAACACCCTTCCTAACTTTTATATTTGGCTAGCACTCGATGCTAGCCTTTTTTCTATCTGGCCTTCCACTCTTTCTCAATCACTCCAGCAGTGCATGTTAAATCCCGTTAACATCTAGCTTTTATATCTCATTGATCTTCATCGACTATTTTAGATTATTACGTGGCTAATCGCGTTTACACATGATAATTAACCATGAACTTGACCTTAAACACAATTAGCTATACGTTGTAAAGCTGATGAAAATAAAACCAATCGGTTTTGTTAACACAACCAATAACGTTTTAGCTAGCTAAAAACAAACTATCAGTTTATATAAGAACAAGTTCATAAAAAATAACAAGTACATGAATAGTTAGTCATTTACTGTCTGGATGACAGCGAAGCAAAAGGGAGAATTGCAATGGCTCTATATGATCCTAGTCTTGAAAAAGACAACTGTGGATTTGGTTTAATAGCGCAAATGGAAGGCCAACCGAGTCATAAGTTGGTACGAACTGCTATTTCAGCCCTCGATCGCATGACACACCGTGGTGGTATCGCTGCGGATGGTAAAACCGGAGATGGCTGTGGCTTATTGCTACAGAAGCCCGACTCTTATCTCAGAATTATTGCTGAAGAGAATAACTTCAAGCTCGGCAAGCAATACGCTGTCGGCATGATTTTTTTCAGCCAAGACCCAATCAAAGCGCAATCGGCGCAAGACATCGTCAATAAAGAGCTCGCTCAAGAGACTTTAACCGTAGCGGGCTGGCGTATCGTGCCAACCAACACCGACGTATTAGGCCCAATCGCCAAAGATTCTGTTCCCAATATTCAGCAAGTGTTTATCTCGGCCCCTGCGGGTTGGCGTGAACGCGATATCGAACGACGCCTATACATCGCTCGTCGTCGAATTGAAAAGCAGATTACCGAAGACAAAGATTTCTATATTTGTAGCCTGTCGACTCAAGTCATGGTCTACAAAGGCTTGTGTATGCCCGCCGATCTTCCGCGATTTTACCTCGATCTTGCTGACTTACGTATGGAATCAGCAATATGTCTGTTCCACCAGCGTTTCTCAACTAACACACAACCGCGTTGGCCATTGGCTCAACCATTCCGTTATTTGGCGCACAATGGTGAGATCAATACCATTGAGGGTAACCGCCAATGGGCCAAGGCTCGTGCCTATAAATTCTCTTCACCGCTGCTGCCCGATTTACAAACGGCCGCACCTTTTGTGAATGAGACAGGATCAGACTCCTCAAGCTTAGACAACATGCTCGATCTATTCCTTGCCGGTGGTATGGATGTGTTCCGAGCGATGCGTATGCTTGTGCCGCCCGCTTGGCAAAACCACCCAGACATGGATCCTGAGCTTCGTGCCTTTTACGATTTCAACTCCAAGCACATGGAACCGTGGGATGGTCCTGCGGGTATCGTACTGTCTGACGGCCGTTATGCTGCATGCAACCTCGACAGAAACGGATTACGCCCTGCTCGCTATGTGATCACAAAAGACAACCTAATCACCTTGGCTTCTGAAGTCGGTATCTGGAATTATGCGCCAGACGAAGTGGCAGAGAAAGGACGTGTTGGCCCTGGTGAACTGCTCGTTATTGATACGCGTCGCGGTAAGCTATGGCAGTCGAACGAGATCGACAATGATCTTAAAGGCCGTCACCCATATAAAGAGTGGATGGATAAAAACGTTCACAAATTAACACCGTTTTCCGCACTAGCAGATGACCAAGTCGGTAAGCGTAATTTTGATGATGACACCCTAAAGACCTATCAAAAACAGTTTGCAATGAGCAACGAAGAGTCAGACCAAGTACTGCGCGTACTCGGTGACATGGGACAAGAAGCGGTCGGCTCGATGGGCGACGATACACCAATGGCAGTACTGTCTTCGAAAGAGCGCCTCATTACCGACTATTTCCGTCAGAAGTTTGCTCAAGTAACCAATCCACCGATTGACCCTTTGCGTGAAAAACACGTTATGTCTCTGGCAACCAGCATCGGCCAAGAGATGAATGTGTTCTGTGAAACCGATGGGCATGCTTACCGTGTGACGTTTGATTCACCCGTTCTGCTTTATTCTGATATGCAGCAACTTCTGCAGTTAAATCAAAAGCATTATGGCCATACGATTCTTAGCATGCACTATGACCCAGCAGAAAAAGATCTCGAACAAGCCATCAACGACTTGTGTGATCGTGCGGTTCAAGATGTACGTGACGGCGCCGTTTTGGTTGTGCTTTCAGACAAAGCTTTAGAGAAAGGTAAGCTACCCGTTCCGGCAGCCATGGCGGTCGGTGCGGTGCAAACTAGACTTGCAGACACCAACCTGCGTTGTGATGCTAACATCGTGGTTGAAACAGCAACCGCACGTGACCCACACCAATTTGCCGTACTGCTTGGCTTCGGCGCAACCGCGGTTTACCCGTATCTCGCTTATGAAGCTCTGGGCAAAATGTTGGACGAGGGTTCATTAGATAAAGACTATCGCACTGCATTGCAAAATTACCAAAACGGCATCAACAAAGGTCTGTATAAGATCATGTCGAAGATGGGTATATCGACAATTGCTTCGTATCGCTGCTCGCAGTTATTTGAGGCGGTCGGCTTACATACCGATGTCGTTGATTTGTGTTTCCGTGGCGTAACGACTCGTATCCAAGGCGCTAGCTTTAGCGACTTCCAACAAGATATCTATAATCTATCTCGTAAAGCATGGACTAAGCGTAAACCACTGGAACATGGTGGCTTACTCAAATATGTACATGGCGGCGAATACCACGCGTACAACCCAGATGTAGTCAGTACCTTGCAAACCGCCGTAAAGACAGGTGAAACCTCAGATTATCAATCTTTTGCGAAGCAAGTTAATGCTCGTCCTGCTGCTATGCTACGCGACTTAATGAGCCTCAAAAAAGCCGATCAACCTCTGCCACTAGAACAAGTCGAGCCAAGTAGCGATCTCTTTAAACGCTTCGACTCGGCAGCCATGTCGATTGGTGCCTTGAGCCCAGAAGCGCACGAAGCACTGGCCATGGCGATGAACCGCTTGGGTGGTTACTCCAACTCTGGTGAAGGTGGTGAAGATCCACGACGCTTTGGTACTGATCGTAACTCCCGTATCAAGCAGATAGCTTCCGGTCGTTTTGGTGTGACGCCACATTACTTAACCAATGCGGATGTTTTACAAATCAAAGTCGCACAAGGTGCGAAGCCAGGAGAAGGCGGTCAACTACCGGGCCATAAAGTCACGGCAGAAATCGCTAAGCTGAGATACTCAGTTCAAGGCGTGACTCTGATCTCTCCTCCTCCACATCACGATATTTATTCTATCGAGGATCTGGCGCAGCTGATTTTCGACCTTAAGCAAGTTAACCCTAAAGCCTTGGTTTCAGTAAAGTTAGTATCTGAACCGGGTGTAGGCACCATTGCTACGGGTGTAGCGAAAGCTTATGCCGACTTGATTACGATCTCCGGTTACGACGGTGGTACCGCGGCAAGCCCGCTGACTTCAGTGAAATACGCAGGTTGTCCTTGGGAGCTTGGCTTAGCCGAGACTCAACAAGCACTAGTTGCCAACGGACTTCGTCATAAGATCCGTCTGCAAGTCGATGGTGGTTTAAAAACCGGCCTCGACGTCATTAAAGGCGCGATTTTAGGTGCAGAGAGCTTTGGTTTTGGTACCGCACCAATGGTCGCCATGGGTTGTAAGTTCTTAAGAATTTGTCACCTAAACAACTGTGCAACGGGTGTTGCGACTCAAGATGAAACACTACGCCGTGAATACTTCAAAGGCCTGCCAGACATGGTGGTGAACTACTTTACCGGCCTAGCCGATGAAGTTCGCCAGTACCTTGCAGAACTTGGCGTAGAGAAACTTACTGATCTGATTGGTCGTACTGACTTGCTTGAAGCCGTTCAAGGCCTCACTGCGAAACAGAGCAAACTGGATCTCTCTTCAATACTCGAAGCTCCAGTATCTCCAGAAGGTCACCCACTGTTTTGGACCGAGCCAAACGCACCATTTGATAAGGCTCAGCTCAACCAACAGATCCTTGATGATGCAATTGATGCGATTGAGAAACGTCAATCCACCAGCCTTTACTACAACGTGATCAACACCGATCGCTCGATTGGTGCTCGTATCTCTGGTGAAATTGCCAAACGTTACGGTAACCAAGGTATGGCTGGCTCACCAATTAAGTTGTATCTCGATGGTACAGCAGGCCAATCCTTTGCAGTTTGGAACGCCGGAGGCGTCGAGCTATATCTGACAGGTGATGCCAATGACTATGTCGGCAAAGGCATGGCGGGCGGTAAGGTGGTTATCAAACCTCACCAAGGCACTGCATTTGTTTGTAACGAAGCGACCATCATAGGTAACACTTGTTTGTATGGTGCGACCGGAGGCAAGCTATTTGCAGCAGGTACTGCAGGCGAACGATTTGGCGTGCGTAACTCAGGCACCGTTGCCGTGATTGAAGGTGCAGGTGACAATGCCTGTGAATACATGACCGGTGGTATTGTTGCCATTCTTGGCGCAACCGGAGTGAACTTCGGCGCCGGTATGACAGGTGGGTTTGCTTATGTGATGGACAAGAATGAAGACTTCCAAGGCCGTGTAAACAACGAGTCGGTCGAAGCACTTTCTCTGTCTGACCTATTTATCCACCAAGAACACCTGCGCGGCTTGATTGCAGAGCACTTAGAAGAGACTGGCTCAGTACACGCTGAAGCTATTCTGGCGAACTTTGATGAATGGATTCCAAAGTTCTACCTAGTGAAGCCGAAGACGGCGGATCTCAACACCTTGCTCGGTCACCAAAGCCGCAGCTCTGCTGAACTTCGTGTTCAAGCGCAATAATTGGAAGGAGCCAATCATGAGCCAGAATGTATACCAATTTATTGATGTGAATCGCGTAGACCCAGCGAAGAAACCAATCAAGATACGTAAGATTGAGTTTGTAGAGATCTACGAACCTTTCACGAAACAACAAGCTAAGGCACAGGCCGACCGCTGTTTAGACTGTGGTAACCCCTACTGTGAATGGAAATGTCCTGTTCATAACTACATCCCTCAGTGGCTTAAGCTTGCCAATGAAGGACGCATTATCGAAGCGGCTGAACTGTCCCACCAAACCAACAGCTTACCTGAGGTGTGTGGACGAGTTTGCCCTCAGGATCGACTGTGCGAAGGATCTTGTACCCTCAATGATGATTTCGGCGCAGTAACCATCGGCAACATTGAAAAATACATCAATGACAAAGCGTTTGAGATGGGCTGGAAGCCAGACATGTCTCACGTTGAATGGACCGACAAAAAGGTCGCGATCATCGGGGCTGGCCCAGCAGGTCTTGCTGCCGCTGATATCTTAGTTCGAAACGGTGTGAAGGCCGTGGTATTTGACCGCTACCCCGAGATCGGTGGCCTGCTGACGTTTGGTATCCCATCGTTCAAGCTTGAGAAAGGCATCATGGAAAACCGTCGCCGTATCTTTAGTGGAATGGGCGTGGAATTTAAGATGAATACCGAAGTCGGTAAAGATGTTCAACTGCAACAACTGGTCGATGACTATGATGCTGTTTTCTTGGGTGTCGGCACCTATAAAAATATGCGTGCTGGGTTAGACAACGAAGAAGCACCGGGCGTTTATGATGCCCTACCATTTCTTGTTTCCAACACCTACAAGGTCATGGAGCTGGATAACCCAACGCCATTCATCGACATGAAAGGCAAAAAAGTGGTTGTGCTTGGTGGTGGTGATACAGCCA
>NZ_JBFRVX010000121.1:0-705 GCF_041475345.1 Vibrio sp. 10N.222.48.A3
AGGAACCATAGAGACGGCAGTCGCCGCGCCGGAATAGAGTAAAAAATCACGTCGTGACATCATGCATTTGTTGTGTCGTTTACTCGAATTTTGCTCTGAGTTGGCGATCATTTTTCTGCTCCAGCAAGTTCGTCTTTAGTAAATAACGGTTGGTATTCTGGAATTGTCGGCTCTTCAATAAAAATCTGTTCACCTGAAAATGCTTCGATAAAGCTCAGTAAGTTCTTTTTATCTTGCTCCGTTAAACCGAGAGGTTGAATTAAAGCAGATTTTGTCTGAGGGTAACCAGTAGTACGTCCGTCATCCGCCACACCACCTCGGTCGTAGAAATCAATCACCGCTTCTAAAGTTGGAATAGTGCCATTGTGCATGTAGGGCGCAGTGTATTTTGTATAACGTAGGCTTGGCGTGCGAAACTTACCTAACATCTCTTTACGTTTTGCACGAAAGTAAGCACCGGGATCAGCCTTTGTAGTGCGGTACATCTCTTCGGTGACACCTTTAGAATAAAGCTCAAATCGAAACGTTATCTGTGCCAGTCCATCATCATTCCACCAAGGGCTTGGCGGCACGCCAATGTTGTAGAATTTCTGGTCAGAAGCCAAAGCCCCGTTGTGACAAGCTATGCAATTCGCTTTTCCCTCAAACAGTGCTTTACCCTTCAATTGGGACTCAGACAAAGCGGTTTTGTCACCGAGTAAATAG
>NZ_JBFRVX010000122.1:0-8777 GCF_041475345.1 Vibrio sp. 10N.222.48.A3
CAATTCAGAGAGCTGATTTCTAATAACGTAAATAATTAGAAAGACTACAGAGAGCAGCTAGAACCCACATGAGATGAGGTCTTAGACGCAATAGGAAAAATTCTTAGAAACAGGTGAGAACCATGAAAAGCGTGAAAAGAGTCACATTTGAATGCTACGTAAAAAAAAGCTGAAGATAGGGTAGCTGCATAATAACCAGAGGACCATTAGCAGCTATCTTATTTACGAAGAAATCCCTTAAAAGCCAGAGCGAACCTCTGCACTTTTCTGAGGCGATTGAGCTTGTAAGAAAGGCAGTAGCAGCAAGCCAATAACGGCCGCACAAGTCGAGATGGTAATGAAGAACCCACTCCAGCCATAAGTTTCTAGAACGAGCGCTAATGGGTAGCCAGAAAGTGCAGCACCCATATAGGCAAATAAGCCAACAAAGCCTGTCGCAGCTCCTGCGGAGTCTTTATGTGAGCATTCCGCGGCAGCCATACCTATTAGCATTTGAGGGCCAAACACAAAAAAGCCTACACAAAACAGCCCAGCCGCTTGAAACACAAAGTTGGTTAGAGGCATAAGCCATAAAGCGGATACTGAGAGGAAGATACCAATCGCGAACAGGATATTCATGGGACCACGGTTACCACCAAACAGCCTATCCGATCCCCATCCAGCAACAAGTGAACCAACGAAACCGCCAATCTCAAACAGAGACAACGCAGCGTTGGCGTTTATCAAACTATAATCGTGCTCTTCGGTGAGATATAAATTGCCCCAGTCGTTAACTGCCGTTCTTACGATGTAAACCAACACATAGCTAAAGGCGAGCAGCCAAATGTACTTATTGCTGAACACATAGGTTTTCAGGATCTCTCGATAGCTTAACCCTTGCCCATGGCTCTCTTGCGCCAATTCTAGATGGTCATTGCGCCACTTCCCTACCGTCGGAAGCCCCATGGTCGTGGGCTTATCACGTAAGCGCCAACAGACGATAAGACCAATAAAAACACCAATCACACCCGGCCATATAAACCCAGATCGCCAACTGTATTGGAGAGTTAGATAGCCGACGAGAATAGGAATCAATGCCCCACCAACGTTGTGTGCTGTATTCCATATAGCCCAGCGAAAGCCTCTTTCGGAGCGAGAATACCAGGTCGTCAATAACTTGGAACACGATGGCCAGCCCCAACCTTGGAACCATGCATTAAGCACCCAAAGCGATATAAAAGCAGCCAACGAACTAGAAAAACCAAACGCGATATTGATCAAGCCTGTCGCGATTAGGCCGAGCCCCATGAAGTAACGCGGGTTCGACCGATCCGATATGGTGCCTGAAATAAACTTAGATAAGCCGTAAGAAAGATAAAAGAGCGTGCCAATCAAGCCGATATCGCCTTTGTCTAAGCCAAGATCGGTGATCATGGCTGGCGCGGCATAATTAAAGGTTTTACGAGTGAAGTAAAAACCTGCATAGCCGACATACATTCCTATCATGATGTGAAGACGCCAATAACGATAACGCTGATTGACCTCATCATCGCTTAGAGTATGACTTTTTGACGTTGTTGAGCGCAGAAATCCAAACATATTCGTTCTCACACTTTAGGTAATGTAACGCTGATATTAGTACCCGAAGAAGAGTCATTAGCGTTGATTGCCATCTTGCCACCGAGCGCCTGAACACGCTCTTGCATACCACGAACACCCATTCCTTTGAGAAGATCCTGCGCTGTAAAACCAACACCATTGTCTGTAATTCGAAGATAAGCTTGATCATCTAGAATCAGTTCTATTCTAATTTCACTTGCTTCAGCATATTTGTGGGCATTGTTTAAAGACTCTTGGCACAGTCGGAAGAGAGTAACCTTGAGCGTGTCACTCAAACATGAGTAGTCACCGTGCCAATTTAGCTGGATATCAACGCCGTGATCTGAAAACTCCATTTCCCGTATGAGCTGTTCAACGGAGTCCTTCAGGTCAAGGTCGTCCAACATTTTTGGTCTTAGCTTTGTTAGCAAACGCTTGGTGGTGTCATAAACATTCAACGACAATGATTCAATCGTACCAGCACAGCGAACGCTCATTTCAGCCGCATCGACACGTTTGATAATGCTCGCTTGAGTCCGAATTGCCGTGATGTTCTGGCCTATCTCATCATGTAACTCACGGGCAATATCACGACGAACCGATTCTTCAGCCGTGATTAGCTGACGGGAAAGGTTTTGATTCCTAGAGAGCTCACTGCGTAATTTCGAGTTGAGATCTTTTTGTTTTTGAACAGCTAAACCAAGCAAAATACCTGTGATGGTCTGAGCGGAAAGAGACAAGAGTAAATCAGTAATTTCGAGTTTGGACGTGCCACTGTGGGCTGCAATCAACGCGACGCTATTTAGCAGGGTAGCGAGCAAGGCGCCTTGCCATCCATAACGAACGGCGAGCAAGATAATAGGGATAGCCATACAGAACGGGGCGAAGCGCCTTAGCTCATCTGGCAAACTGGTTTGTATCAAAATACTGACGACCAACAAGAGGCTGTATAAAGCGATGTGACGGATTTTGAACTCAATGACATTGTTGATTAAGTAAGAGCTCAGTGGCGCCCACTTGTTTTGGAATAGGTAATTCCATACCAGATAACACATCGGCACTAACATCAAACCACCTGTGGTGCTCACCAACCACACCATGTAAACAGCCGGAACATGAGAACTGACCGCGGCAACATTGATGAGTGCTGTGACCATGATTAAGCTCGCCATCACCAACAAGTGACGATTCAGGTCACCAGAATAATAACGTTTGGCAATTAGAGTGGCTGGAATACTTAGTCCACTGGCGATTAGTATCGTCAGCCATTGAGGTTCATCAAGTAGGAGAGCTAGGGCAATCGCGAGCCCCCACTCTGCAATATAGATAGCAGGCCAATAGTGAGTGCGAGTGTGCAGCGTCATTCCTAACCGGAGTGAGAATGGGAAAAGCAGAATGGCTAACTCAGGGTCATTAATGAAATAGAAGGCAATAACCCATAAACAGAACCATGCACAGCCAGCCATAAAAACCCCGCATAAGGAGGTGGCTAGATAAGAACGCATTAGTACTGGTCTTGAGCGAACAATTTAGCTAACTCAACGTTGTTCTTAACATTGAGTTTGTCCATGGCATTGGCACGGTGCACATGTACCGTTTTATGGCTAACCCCTAACTCGACAGCAATAGATTTCACGTCGAGCCCTGTCGCCAATAACTGGCACACTTCGCTTTCCCTGCGGGTGAGCTGATTTAACGAGGCTTTATTCTTCATTGGTGTCGCAAGTTTTATGGCGATATCTGGCGTAAGGTAGCAGCCGCCATTTGCGCTCGTGTGTACGGCCTGAATTAACTCATCAGGGCTACAGCGTTTACTGAGATAACCTTTAGCTCCTAACTCTAATGACTTTTCAACCATCGCCGGAGAGTCATGTACGCTCAACATAATACTAGCAATGCCAGATGGAATCTCTTCCAATAAGCTCAGGCCACTTTCATCTTGCATTGAAATATCCAAGATAACGACATCAGGGTGACAACTTGGCAGTCCGAGGCGCGCTTCTGCCGCAGAGTTAAACTCCCCCACGACCGTTATATCAGTTTCAAGACTGAGTAATTGAGCGAAGCCAGATCGAACAATGACGTGGTCATCAACAAGCGCAACATTAATCATGATATTAACCAAAATTAAGAGTGAGAAAGAAAAATAGCCCCAACAGGAGCTATCTAAAATTAAGTTTATTGGTAGAGATGATACTGAATCGAACTAACGATTGGTATGATCTCACGTGCTTTAAACCAATAAAGCACGTGAAACTATCTACCCGAAACTCTCTTTGCGAGAACAAGTACTCAGACAAGCTACGCGTTTTGAGCCGCTAGGTGCATCTTCTTCGCGTGACGAATCTTCTTCTCTTCCGCAATAGCAACGAACAACAGTAAAACAATACAAATGGCAGCAGAAGTATCGAGTGCTGCAAATGTCCCTTTCCAACCTGTTAAGCCGAAAATAGGCGTTCCGTCTGCAATCATGCCTAGGCCAAGTTTGGCAAAACTGTCACCAATTAGGTAAGCAAATGTGCCTTTCACGCCATCAGCCACACTGATTGCTTTCTTAGGAACAAAACCTACCGCAGCAACACCAATCAACAGTTGAGGACCGAATACTAGGAAGCCAAGTACGAATAGTGATGCTAGGTACATGAACTCGCTCGTTGCATGCTGATAAAACTCTAGAGATACAATAATCAGTCCAAGCGATACACAAGCAACTAAAGCACGACGTCCGTTAGCAAGGTCTGATAAATAACCCCACATTAATGTACCGACCAGAGCGCCAACTTCAAACAGAGTAAAGCCTGAAATAGCCGTTTCTTTTGATAGACCTAACTCTTGATACGCATAAACGGTAGACCATTGATCGATACCGATACGAACAATGTACAAAAAGATATTCGCGAAGCAGAGTAACCAGATCACTTTGTTTTTAAGGATATATTCAACAAAGATCTCTTTCTTAGTCATTTGATTTTCTTCAGCAATAGTATCTTCTTCGCTGATTTCTTCGTCAAACAACTCTTCAACTGTACCTAAACCGTATGCTTCTGGAGAGTCGTTACCAAAACGCATCCCAATAAAACCAACCACAATCGCGATGATCGATGGGAACACGAACATACCAATTACGTTGCCATCAAAAAAGTAGTTAGCGCCAAACAGCGCTACACCAGCAGCACCTGCACCACCTACGTTGTGTGACATGTTCCAAAGACCTAAATACGACCCACGCTTATTACGAGGCGTCCATTTAGTAATAGTCGAATAACTTGAAGGACCACCGGTACTTTGAAAGAAACCACTCAATGCGTAGAAGGCAACCATCATGAATAAGCTAGCGCTGCCTCCACCCAAGCTGAAGCTAAAGCCCAACATGGCAAGGCCAGATAGGATAAGCATGAATGGCAGGAACTGCTTGGTGTTTTTGCCATCCGCGTAGTAGGAAACAACCGTTTTACCAATACCATAAGTAATTGAAAAGCCAAGACCAATAAGACCTAGATCGGTCATTGATAATCCATAAGTAGAAATCATGTCGTTTTGCGCGACATTGAAGTTCTTACGGATTAAATACATGGTCAAATAGCCAATGAATACGACTAGGTACGATTGTAGGAATGGTTTAAACCACATTTTTCTTCTAGTTTCGACCGGAAGATCCAGCGTCGGTTTTCTAACCTGATCTAGGAACTTTAACATTGTGAACTCTCTTATTATTGATGAGGTCTGCACGGAACATTACTGACCATGCACTCTTTGCAATTCGATGATGAAATAATAAGGAGTCTAAAAAGCGACCGCATGAGAGAGGGTCTTAGAATAACTAGGAAAAATTCTTAGTTCAGAATTGGGAGTCAAGAAAGCGTGAACAGCATCACTTTATTTAAAATGTGTTATGCCGTGAAGAGGTATTGGAAAGGTGTCGTTAGTTAAGATATTTGGTAGGTGCCCCAAGCAAACTAAACATCGATTGTATTGAGCAGTTTATTGAAATCTAAAGTGGCTAATAAAAGCCACATTAGATTCGCTTTACGGTATCGTAACCTAAACGATAGATAATAGAGTTTAATTATTCTTAGACACATCCAACTTATTCAGCAACGACGGAAAACCCCAACCGTTCTCGCCTTCGACCACAGGTTCTCCGGTCAAATACTCAAACAGCGTTGGCGCTAAAGATCCGTTGGCTTCAATTTTTAATGGTAATGAGTTCTCACCAATTGGCGCTCCCCAGAATCCGATAAAGGCATCTTTTTCTAAGTAATCCTCACCAGCATGACGGCCCGGTACCTTGGTGTTGTAGCCAATTCCCGCTTTAGGGAACAAGTTAACCGTGCCAGCCCTATCTTCAAGGTAGATATTAGCCAGTTGATTCACTGAATCTGGTCGAGGTGTTGGTTGCGTCAATGAAGTCCACTCAGCACTGCTACACCACGTTGTCACATCCGCCTTAACCGCTCGGTTAATACACTTTTCTACTAATTGAGAGTACTGTGAAAAATCAGCTTCGCTTGGTGATGCTAGGTATGGATTTAACCTTTGCGTATTGAGTAAAATCGGCGCTCGGTTGTCTTCCAATGACTCATAGAAAAGCTTGTCACCTTCACGTGTGATCAATTCATCGACCCGTTTTAAATCACGGTTGCCAATCACACGAACAGTGCAACGTTGTTGATCACATGTACTTTCTCTTACGACCATATAATCAAGACTTTCAGGCAAGCGTTGCGCTATCTGATTGATGATGTCGATATTCTGACCAACTGTCGCAGCAATCGGAGACCACTGCGTGAGTTCTTGGTAAACCGGCTGAACCTGCCACCCTTGAGCCGAATTAAAGAAATCCATCATGAAGTTACCACCAGCCGTCGAGGCGACCACCACATCCAATTCCTTCGAACTTGGGTAGCTTAGCGCATTGGTGATTTTAGGCCCTTCCCCCTCGTCTGAAGATATCTTCTTAACCACAATTGGATACGCTAGCTCTGCTTGTAAGCCTTCAAATACCTGCTTTTCTGGATTGAGCGCGTAGAACACCGGCGTTAAACCATGATCCCCTGCCATCCCCCATAGCGTTTTATCGTAAACGCCTGCACTACGGTAAGTCGCTTCAATCTGGCGAATCCAATAGTCCAGTCGATTGAGCTCTCCGGTCGGCATCAGAATTTCGTCACTAAAAGGACCGGTAAAGTGCGCGAAGTGATCCGGCCATGGGTTATACACCAAGGTGTAGTCTGGCATCCCTTTTCCATCTAACTCGGCAAACTGAGTGATAGACTGTTTAACCAGAGCTCTCTTTGAAAACTTAGTGAAAAAATCAAAGCCAGATATAGTCTGATACGCTTCAATATCTTCAATCAAGGCTTGACGCTTTTCTTGCAAAACCACTTCGACTTCTGAACGTTCTTGAAGCTCTTTAACGCAGCGTTTCTCACCATAATCACGTAGTGACTCACCCAAACCTAGGTTTACTAACCCATCGTAAGTAGTGTGAGCATTCCAATCATATTGAGCGTTGCAGTTCAGCGTTTTTAGGTAATCAAGGCGATCAAACATGGTTTGTACCTTATTGTCTGCCATCAACACATCTAACTGCAGGGCATCATTACCAAAGAAGTAATACGCTCGGTCGATCTCTCGGTCGACAAAGTGGAAATTAGGGATACCCGTTCCACCGTTACCAGACACTTTTGCACCCGTTTTGATGATAGGTAGGTTACGTACGCTGATTGTGGGAGTTGAAGAGATACCCACTCGGCTAATATTGTCTCGATGCTCTTGATAGAGCTTTTTGAAGAACGGAAGATAATTCGGATCACGATAGGTTTGTTCAGACAGAACTTCCATGAAACTCACTTGTTGTTGATGCTCAGGCTCAATCACCGTTTCTAACTGAGGTTTGTATTGCGCTCGGTTTTTATGGTTCTGATAAGCCACCGAAATGAAAGGTGAATCTTCATCGACCAACCCCTCAATCAACCCTTGCTGTAAACCATCGACCGTCACTTGGACCGCAAAACGTTTTTGCTGTTGGGATTCTAAGAATTGAATGAGCGCATCAGGCTGGTCACTGAACGCTTGTTGCATCCAATCATCGAGCGCTTCTGCACGTTCTTCTTTAAACACAAATTGTCGATAAGCTTTAAGCAAGTTTAAGCGCACAAAATCAATGAGAGTGATGGTAAGAGCTTGTGCTTTGTTATTCGGCTTATCAGCGTTTTCTGGTTTGCCATCTTCTGCAATCGCCAGCATTGCAGACTTCATATCGCCGTCATCCATTCCCAATGCCGCTTTACCGATCAAATCAACGATGATCGGTTGAATCTGAGCGATGATCGCTAGATCTTCAGGGCTATTGGTTAAGTATGTGTAATTCGCAGGGAGCGTGTCCATATCCTGCCAGACACCAATTTCGAATAACGCATCGTAGATAACCACCATGTTGGCAATGAACTGTTCATCGATACGAATACCTTCATGATGTCCCGTTGCTTCAGTCGAGGTATCTGGCTCGTGATGCTCTGAGGTTGGCTTATCTCCAACATGATAGAGGCTATGTTCAAAGCCCTTTAGCGCCTGCTTATCATAAACCGTCGACAAGTAAGATTTGAACACATCTTCACTGCCCAAGCCTGAATAGCGGTCGTAATAACTATAGAGAAAATAACCCAAAGGAATTGAGTACGTCGGGTTAGATAACTGAGCAACGACTCTGGCTTTTGTTTTGACATCTAAAGGGAGAGCGAGAATATACGCATCTAATGTAACGCCACCAATGGTGAAAAGAGCTGCATCACGAGTGAGTTTGGCAGAATAACTTAGGCTTGAAAGCACCTGATTTTTCAACACTTCACTGGAGCTAAACACGCCACCAATGACGGGCGTTGTTGATATATCAGCGGCACTCGGAGCTGATGCAAGCGCCAACGATAAGGCACTGAATAAACTGGCGTAACTGCGAACGTGAGAATAAGAGCTCATCAAATTTCCTTTAGATCAACACACTTCTATAAATGCAGCGTATTGTTTCAGTTTGCATTTATTAGTCAACCTATGAAAACGTTTGTTTTCTGATTCGAAGAGCTCGAATACTCTTACAATCGCTTACCGCTACCGTCTTCCCACATCACTTCGCATTCGTCTTTAATGGCCGCTTTCAATAGTTCAACTAACGGGAAAGCTCGGCTACCGATATTAACAGG
>NZ_JBFRVX010000123.1:0-4248 GCF_041475345.1 Vibrio sp. 10N.222.48.A3
TCATTAATGATTCCATCCCTTACAAGAAATTAAATAACAATGATGTTAATAAGATAATGTCTTAGTTGATAATTAAACTTTACGTTTTGCTTTAATTAAACCCTACAACTCAAAATCAAAAAGTATTATTACAAATCGAAAATAATTTGGGAGTATGATTAAAAACGTGACTTGCCTTACAGTTCCAGTGAAATGTTACACGCATGTAAATTATCGTAAGGCGCTGAAATAAATAAGCTTTACTTAATTTCAACTTTATCAACAAGCAGGTAAGCCTTTGTTAATTAGAGATAAACCAACACTTCCTAGCTTGTTTCAAGAAGAATGCAATGTGGGAATTTGAAATGATTGATCATGAGAATAATAGGAAAGACCTTATTACTCATTAATAAATATTTAATGATGGTTATATATAAGATTCAATATGAATTATAGGGTAAATAGAAAAAGCCAGCATTATAGGTAGCATAAAAAAGCCTACTCAATCTATGAGTAGGCTTTAGTTATTCTCTTGGAAAAATAGAGTAATTAAAATTCAGTGACGAATAGCCATATTAAATAGGAATCGGCTCCTACTTCGTGAATGTTTCATTAGTATTTACATCTAGATAAATTTTGTTTTCAAGAGACAACCCACCACAATAAATAAAATAAACGTCTCGGTTGCTGTATTTAACTGATTTAACCCAACCGCCTAACTCTTCAAAATCACTTGGGTCGCACTCCCCTTCAGAGATAAGTTTAGCTACCGTGTTGCGGAACTTCTCTTGATGGAGCTTCAGATCATCGGATTTAGATAAGTATGAATCTAGTATCTCTCTGTTTTCTTGCTCAGAGATAATCACTTCATCACTAGATAGCCCAGACATTGAAATCCATTCCGCCGTCTGTGGTCCGCCTTCCTTTAAAACAATATAGTCAGAGATACGAGCCCATTCGCCTTGCTTCTCTAGTAGTTCGACCTTTTCACCCTTATAAAGATAGTCGGTTATCAAACCATCAATTTCGGGCTGCTCGACTACTTTTAGTTTTCTATCTAAAACGTAGAACTCAGTCTGTTCTGGCTCAGGCTGAGTAGTAGTGAGGGATGCAAGGTCAGATTCAGATTGCGCCGCGACTTCAACAGCCGGCGCTTCCTCTTTCTCTGGCGGAGTGGGGTCTTTTTTCATGACGAAGAAATAGTATGCAGCCCCTCCTCCGCCCAATATTAATAACACAAGTAAAGCGATCAGCGCTTTTTTCATCAAATCCACCAGCTCTTCCGTTTTAGGTATGTTTCAAGTGTACATCAACTCATGTTGCTGCTCATCTATACTCTTAATAGAGAGCGAGTTAAGTAGAGGTAAATCATGAATTTTTTGGTGAAGGTTGTCATTATAAGTGTACCTCTGAGTGCCGATATCGCGTTAGCAGACCATTGTGACCGTGAAAACTGGCAAACACTGTTAGATCGCCAGTTATCATTTGAAGAACGCTATAATCAATACACCAAAGAATTTAACCAAGTTCTCTCGACCTATGAATCACAAACGTTGCTATCTAAACATTTCAACGAAAAGCAGATCATTGGGCTTTGGGCAAAGTACGAACAAAGATTTAATGTGCAGCTCAATAGTCATATGCATACCGCTTATGATGTCTCTGAGGTTCTATTAAAACAAGCGTATATTGTGTCTACAGAACTAGATGGAGCGGAGTCTCTAACGCATTCGTGGCAAACCATAGCTAAACACTGCGCTAAAGCAAGACTACCGCGTCAAACAGAAAGTGCACAGGTACATGTACAAAGCTCACAATCACTCTCGCAAGATCTTCATACACTCAGTAAAAAATTTCGTCAGCTCTCTTCAAAATACCGTAAAGAAGCGACGATGATTGACGAAGCTCGCCACACAAACCAACCGATAAACGATGTACAAAACTAAAATGATTACTCACTTGCTTAACTTGATTATCCCAATAATCATAGTTCGAACAAACCAACACATTCAGAAATACAATCAATCAAAGCTTTATCAATAAGTTGTAAAACTAATGTGGTAACTATCAACAATGACGTTCAATTTCCGACCAATGCAAGCGACTATGTGAGATATTCATCACAAAATAGATTTACAAACGCCAGAAAATTGTTATCATGATTATTCATATAACTTAATAACAAGAAATATTTTGGCTAGGTAATATGCAAAAAACTATGGCTTTCAACTGCTTGAGTAACACGGAAGGGACTGCAGAGATAAGAGGTAAACTTTTATCTGTCGCTAAACACATGGAAGAGTTCGGTTCAGTAAGTGAGCTAGAGCTATGTAAGATATTTGGAGAGACGATTTGGAATGACGGTGTGGATTATCATTCACATGCTTTTTCATTCAGAATCAACGCTCAAACCGGGGATTGTTCAATCTCTAACTTTAAGTATCACTAAGTTTTGCACCTATCATATACGGAGTACCTTTCACGAGGTGCTCCGTTTTTTATTGTTGCGTATCCGCATTCGTCAGATAGCCGTTAATAGCGACCGTACTTCCTATTAGTCATAAAATCATTTCGTTTTCAGCTCATGTCATCGGGCAGCGTGTCACCTACCTACGGCTTAGTCGGTATAAACTGTTAGTTCGTATAGCCCGTTTGTTCGTATAAACAGTCAGTCCGTATAAACCGGAAGTGGCGCATTGCCTTTCACTTGCCTAATCGCAAGATGGGTATGTATGTCTTTTACGTTGGAGAGTCGCTGTAGCTTTCTGGTAAATGCTTCGTAAGCCATCAAGTTAGGGCTGACAACTTCTAACAAGTAATCATAAGCCCCAGATACAACGTGGCAGCTGATGACCTCTTCCATCTCGACAACAGCACTTTCAAATTTATCAATCGACACTTCTTGGTGGTTGTTCAAGCTCACCTCAACAAACACGCTCATTGCGATGCCGACCTGTTCCCGTGACAGGCTCACACGGTAACCATCAATAATCCCTTTTTCTTCCAGTCTTTTGATGCGCCTCGCGCACGGTGAAGCCGATAAGCCAACTTCATCAGCTAACTCAGCGGTGGTTAGCCTGCCGTCTTTCTGAAGCAACTCAAGAAGATGTCTATCAATCCTATCCATAGCAAATACCAATTATTGGTTAAATTCGTTAACAATTGGCAAGATATTAGCAGAAATCATCAACTACAACTCAAGTTAGAACAAAACTTGCCAACCTATGGCACACCAAGTACCCCATAATTAATCATCATTCACTTTCCTTGTTTATTATGAAGCTTGGCTATTTATCAATTACTGTCACTCTGCTCATCTGGGCGAGCTTTTTCCTTTCTCTTAAAGGCGGCGCAAATTCAGATTTAACACCTGCAGACATCGCACTGACTCGATTCCTCATGCCAGCATTGGCGTTATTACCTTTGGTGTGGAAAGCACGTAGCACGATCGCTGCTGTCCCGAATCGATACTTGGCCGGTATGTTTGTGGGGTGCGGGTTACCTTATTTACTCGTTGCAGGAACAGCCATGCAGTTCGTTCCGGTATCACACGGGAGTGCTTTAGTTCCGGGAACGCTTCCTCTATTCGTAACAGGGATCGCGGTACTCTTTTTTAAGCAGCCGCTTAGCCGACACCGTGTCGTTGGTTTAGGTCTGGTTTCGCTTGGGATATTGTTGTTTCTGGGAAGTAGCTTAAGCAGCTTCAACTTTGAATATACCAAAGGTCACGTGTTGTTTTTGTTTGGCAGTTTGATGTGGGCGACTTTTACCATCTCAGCACGTGTTGCCAACCTTAATGCGCTCGTGAGTGCAGGTTTTATCTCATTCTGTTCCACCTTGCTGTTGCTGGTCCTTATCCTTACAGGAACCCTCCCTAGCCATTTAATGAGCACACCAATTGCTCAATGGCCAGTCACAGAGCTTGCCGTACATTCAGCGGTGCAAGGCGTCGGTGCAGGCTTAATAGCGGCATTCACTTATCTATATGCTGTTAATACACTAGGAGCAGAACGCTCAGCCGCTTTTGGTAGTGCAACACCTGCTGTTGCAACCTTGTTGGCGATCCCACTGTTCAACGAAATTCCGGATACGATGACTTGGTTAGCGCTTGGTTCAATTTGTATCGGCAGCTTGGTCGCGAGCAACATTTTCATGAGAAACGACCAGTCTATGCAATATCAACCGCCAAGCCATAGCAAAGCCTGATACTGCGTTCAAACCTAAATACAGTTTCCCTAAACATCAATTTTAGGGCTTGTAGTACATAGA
>NZ_JBFRVX010000124.1:0-22884 GCF_041475345.1 Vibrio sp. 10N.222.48.A3
GTTGTAGTACTTACAATCGCTGTTCCTGTAAACAACCTTGTTTACACACACATCCTGAAAGAAAACGCGCTTGTTGAAGGTGTCGATTTAAGTTTCCTTAACTTCATCGCATTCATCGGTGTTATCGCGGCACTTGTACAAATCCTAGAGATGGTTTTAGACCGTTTCTTCCCACCTTTGTATAACGCACTAGGTATCTTCCTTCCACTGATCACAGTTAACTGTGCAATCTTTGGTGGTGTATCTTTCATGGTAACTCGCGACTACAACTTTGCTGAATCTGTTGTTTACGGCTTCGGTTCTGGTGTGGGTTGGATGTTAGCTATCGTTGCTCTTGCGGGTATCCGTGAGAAGATGAAGTACTCTGACGTACCTCCAGGTCTTCGTGGCCTTGGTATCACGTTCATTACTGTTGGTCTGATGGCGTTAGGCTTTATGTCTTTCTCTGGTGTTCAACTGTAGGGTAAGCACCCAGTAATAAGGAATAACAAATGCAAAGCATTATTCTTGGCGTAGCGATGTTTACCATTATTGTATTGGCTCTAGTACTAGTGATTCTTTTCGCTAAGTCTAAGCTAGTACCATCAGGTGACATCACTATTGCTGTAAACGGCGACCCTGAAAAGGCGATCGTTACTCAGCCTGGTAGCAAGCTACTTGGTGCCCTAGCTGGCGCTGGTATCTTCGTATCTTCTGCTTGTGGTGGCGGTGGCTCTTGTGGTCAGTGTCGGGTAAAAGTTAAGTCTGGTGGTGGCGACATCCTTCCAACTGAACTTGATCACATCACAAAAGGTGAAGCTCGCGAAGGCGAACGTCTAGCATGTCAAGTTGCTATGAAAACTGACATGGAGATTGAACTAGACGAAGATATCTTTGGTGTGAAGAAGTGGGAATGTACTGTTATCTCTAACGATAACGAAGCTACTTTCATCAAAGAATTGGCTCTAGCTATCCCTGAAGGTGAAGAAGTTCCGTTCCGCGCGGGTGGTTACATTCAGATTGAAGCTGAACCACATCACGTGAAATACGCAGATTACGATATTCCTGAGGAATACCGTGGTGACTGGGATAAGTTCAACTTGTTCCGTTACGAGTCTATCGTTAAAGAGCATTCGATCCGTGCTTACTCTATGGCTTCATACCCAGAAGAGAAAGGCATCATCAAGCTTAACGTGCGTATCGCAACTCCGCCGCCAAACAACCCTGACGTAGCTCCTGGTGTGATGTCTTCATATATCTGGTCTCTTAAAGAAGGCGACAAATGTACTATTTCTGGTCCATTTGGTGAGTTCTTTGCTAAAGACACAGACAATGAAATGGTATTCATCGGTGGTGGTGCAGGTATGGCGCCAATGCGTTCACATATCTTCGACCAACTTAAGCGTCTTAACTCTACTCGTAAGATGTCTTACTGGTACGGTGCACGTTCTAAGCGTGAGATGTTCTACATTGAAGACTTCGACGGCCTAGCGGCTGCAAACGAAAACTTCGTGTGGCATTGTGCTCTGTCTGATCCTCAACCTGAGGACAACTGGGACGGTTACACTGGTTTCATCCACAACGTATTGTACGAAAACTACCTGAAGGATCACGAAGCTCCTGAAGACTGTGAGTACTACATGTGTGGTCCACCAATGATGAACGCGGCTGTGATCGGCATGCTGAAAGATCTTGGTGTAGAAGATGAAAACATCCTACTAGATGACTTCGGTGGTTAATCCATTTAAGTGATTGATATTATGGCTGACTCTTACGAGTCAGCCATTTGTTTTTCTAAGACTACTCGTGACAACAAACTGGCTTATATAAGAAAGAGTAAGGCATTTAAAATACCTATTTTTCACTCTTATTTTTCCTTATATAAATCCTCAACATTAGACAGGAGTAAGCAAGTGAGAATTTGGCTTGTTGCATTAACTTCTTTGATTTTTCTTGCGGGCTGTGAGCAGGCAAGAGAGCAAGTGCATTTAAGTGGTCCGACAATGGGGACCAGTTATAACATTAAGTACATCAATGGCGATGAATTTCCTGAGTCTAAAGAAGTTCATACCGAGATCGATCGTCTACTTGAAGAAGTTAATGATCAAATGTCGACTTACCGTGAAGATTCAGAGCTGAGCCGTTTCAACCAACACAAAGGTGCGGACGCATTCGAAGTATCTGAACAAACCGCTATCGTTGTGAAAGAAGCGATTCGTTTGAACGGTCTTACTGAAGGTGCGTTGGATGTGACGGTTGGTCCATTAGTTAACTTGTGGGGTTTTGGTCCAGAAGCACGTCCTGAAGTGGTTCCATCAGACGAAGAGCTTGCGGCTCGTAAGGCTAAGATTGGTATTCACCACTTAAGCGTTGAAGGTAATAAGCTAAGCAAAGATTTGCCTAACTTGTATGTTGACCTTTCGACTATCGCAAAAGGTTGGGGCGTGGATGTCGTTGCTGACTACCTCGATTCAATTGGCATTCATAACTACATGGTAGAAGTGGGCGGTGAAATCCGTTTGAAGGGCTTAAACCGTGAAAGTGTGGGTTGGCGTATCGCCATCGAGAAGCCAAGTGTTGACGAGCGCAACATTCAAGAGATCATCGAGCCTGGTGATATGGCGATCGCAACGTCTGGCGACTACCGAAACTATTTTGAGCGTGATGGTGTTCGTTATTCACACATCATCAACCCAGAAACAGGTAAGCCGCTTCATCACAAAGTGGTTTCAGTGACTGTTTTAAACCCGTCTTCAATGACTGCAGACGGTTTATCTACTGGCCTTATGGTCTTAGGTGAAGAAAAAGGACTGGAAGTCGCAAACCAACATAACATCCCAGTGTTCATGGTGGTAAAAACAGCTGATGGCTTTAAAGAAATTGCTTCAGAAGCATTTAAGCCATACTTAGGTAAATAAGGTAAGCGAGATAATTATGAATACATTTCTGATTACATTTGGTGTTTTTCTTGCAGTAATCGCAGCGATGTCAATTGGCTATATTATCCAAAAGAAAGTTGTGAAAGGTAGCTGTGGTGGCTTAGGTGCTGTTGGTATTGATAAAGTATGTAACTGCCCTGAACCTTGTGATGCGCGTAAAAAACGTGAAGCACGTGAAGCATACCGTGAAGAGAAACTGGCAGAACGTCAACAAAAAGAAGCGGCTTGGAGTAAAGACCGTATCGCTTAATTGGTGACAGTCATAGGGGAATAGAGTTGTCTATGCCCTTAGAATAAGAAGCTCAAGATTATCGTCTTGAGCTTTTTTTGTTTGAGTGAACTGTCTATTTTGGAATGCTAAAAACGGAAACAAAAACGAATTTCTAGTGGTCGATTTGCATGTTATTGCGCGCAAAGACCAGTTGGTTCCTACCTTGTTCTTTTGCAGTATAAAGTAGTTCGTCCGCGGCTTTTATTTGCTCATCCAAACTGCCAACTAAGTCGCTTAACCCGATACTCATGCTGACTTTAATCCGTTGTGAGTCATGAATAACTTCTTGGTTTTGTATCGCAATCCTCATTGACTCTAGCGTGTCGACAAATTCTTCAAATGGTCGGCATGATTGAATGCAGAACTCTTCACCGCCGAAACGAACGGCGACATCATCTTTAAAATGATTTTTGATGATCTTTCCGACTTCAATGAGTACCGCATCGCCACCATCATGACCGTAGGTATCATTCACCTTTTTAAAGAAGTCTATATCCATCATGGCGATGCTGCGATGTTCGCAGCCTTTACATGTTTGATTGAATAGATAACGACGGTTCCAAAGCCCGGTCAGAGCATCTTCATTTGCATGACGAAATAGTTCATTGGTGGCCTCTTTCATATCGAGTAGCTGATGAATACGGCAGAAAAACTCTTCTTGGTTAAATGGCTTGTAAAGGAAGTCGTTGGCACCAGCCTTAAGGAAACGAGCTGTCATGGTTCGGTCGTCACTGCCAGATAGCCCAAGAATAGCGAGTTGATTACGATCATGGTGTACTCGAATGTCACGGGTCATCGAAATGCCATCTTTGTTTGGCATGTCATGATCGGTAACGACGAAAGTGATGTCGGGGTCGTTTTGGAGAAGCTCTAGTGCTTGTTCGCCATCTTCCGCTTGAATCGTTTGAATATATTGGTGCTCAAGAAGTTGCACTACATATCGACGAACAACCGCAGAATCATCAACAACCAAGGCTTTATGATATCGGTTATTTGAGATTCGATTAACCAAAGGAAGCAAATAACTGACTGATGACATGCTGTCTTTGAGGATGTAATCAATCACACCCTTCGCGAGTACTTGTTCTCGAAGTGTGTTGTTGAACATGCCGGTTAGGACTATAATTTTTTGTTGATAGCCGAGTACCAAATCAATGATCTCGCCATCTTGACCATCGGGTAAGCAGTAATCGAGCACCGCGCACAAGAAATCCGTATCTTGTTCTAAGATAGCTTCAGCTTCAGCCACTGATTCAGCCAGCGCAACCTCATAGCCATCATTTTTCAATTGCTGGTACAGGTAGTTTCTGAATGCACGACTATCTTCGACTACTAGTATTTTATCACTCAAAAGTTATCCCTACTTATAGGTTAAATACTCTCTAACAATACTATCAGAATAGTAAGTGGCTAATGAAGTTAAAGCTATTTAGCTGGGCTCCAGATCATTTTAAATCTGAGAATAATTGATTATACTGTTTATAAGTACAGTTGTAAGATTGGGTTATTCCTAGATGTGTAGTGCGGGTGAAGAGAAAGTAAGAAAGATAATCCACGTTGATATGGACTGTTTTTACGCAGCTGTTGAAATGAGAGATAATCCTGCTTACCGAAATCGACCACTTGCAGTCGGGGGGCATGAAAAGCAGCGTGGCGTTTTGAGTACCTGTAATTACGAAGCTCGCAAGTTTGGTATTCGTTCTGCAATGCCGACGGGAAAGGCGCTGCAGCTTTGTCCCAATCTGTTGGTTGTTCCTGGTAGGATGTCGGTCTACGTCGAGATATCGAAAAAGATTCGCGAGATTTTTTCTCGATATACATCCATCATTGAACCTCTGTCTTTAGATGAAGCTTTTCTTGATGTCACGGATTCGACGCTGTGTCGTGGCTCGGCAACACTGATTGCCGAATCAATTCGTCGCGATATCTGGAATGAACTTAACCTGACCGCTTCTGCTGGTATTGCGCCGATTAAATTTTTGGCGAAGGTGGCCTCGGATCTGAATAAGCCCAATGGTCAGTTTGTAATACCTCCACAAGACGTACAATCAGTGATAGATGAATTGCCACTCGAAAAAATCCCAGGCGTTGGCAAGGTCAGTATTGAAAAGCTCCATCAAGCTGGCTTCTTTACTTGTAAGGACATTAAGGAATCTGACTATCGAGATCTATTGCTCAGGTTTGGCCGTCAAGGCGCATCACTCTGGAAGCGCAGCCATGGTATTGATGACAGAGAAGTTATTATTGAGCGTGAACGAAAATCAGTAGGCGTAGAGCGAACTTTTACTCAGAATATTTCTACTTACGCAGAATGTTGGCAAGTAATAGAAGACAAGCTTTTTCCTGAGCTTGAAGCACGTCTAGAGAAAGCTAGCCCAAGTAAAGCTATCATCAAGCAGGGCATTAAGCTCAAGTTTGCCGACTTCCAGCAAACCACTATCGAGCACATACACGCCTCTCTCGATCGAGAGCACTTTAAAGAACTGTTGAGTGAGATACTCAAAAGGCAGCAAGGGCGAGAAATTCGCCTGCTTGGTTTAAGCGTAATGCTACAACCCAAAGACCAAATGCGTCAGTTGAGTTTCTTTTAGGGAAAGGCGCTGAGAGTTTAGGTTTAGAGGTGTTGCTGGAAGTGCTAGAGTTTGAATACCGACTAGACTCCACAGCCTAGCCAGCTTCTATATCAATACGTGATATGCCTTATCTAGGAAGTTGTTTAACTCGCGCTAAGGTATCACTGAATGGTTGTTGCTCTAGCTTTCCGTATCCAACCATTTTGCTGGCTTTAAGCTTAGTTGAAAGTGGAGTTGCGATTCCGCATAGAAAACGAGTAATGGCTTCGTCGGTGATCAATTGTTGGCTTGCGGAAATGAACTCATGGGTCCATGTCATTACCGTTTCATCATCAATAGGCTCAACATCAACGGTTGGTAATATTGCTACTTGACCGCGACATACTGAGCAGTGACCACACTTGGCTGGCGCTTTATCATCGGCGAAGTAACTCGCAAGGCGAGAGCTTAGGCAGGTATCAGCCTCAAAGAAGCTCAGCATTTGGTTAAGGCGGTTTATCTCACTGTTCTCTTTTTCCTTAAACAATTCAGTTAGACGTTCCGATAACTGCATCATGTCTTCAGTGGTGTTGTGGATCGCATACACATCTGTGATCTGCTTACTTTCCAACTCAATCCAACCTTGTTCATTGAAGTAATCGATTGCCGCAATCACACGCTGACGATCAGTCTGGAAGTGTGTCCACAGTGCGTCGAAGTCGACTTGGCACCATACTCTTGCTTGAGGAGAACATTGGAAAATCGCTTCCACAAAATGACGACGTTCGCCTTGGAATTGTTCGGTGATCTGCTGCTTAGTACGTATGAATTTAAATTTGTAGTCAGCAAAGTAGCTGTATTTAGGCTCAATCACGCCTTCAATTTCGAGATACACCAGTAGCGTTTTAAGTGGTAACTGACGAATGTTGGACTCACGCGATAATTGGTTGAGCATGATTTCCCATTGGTTTGCGCCAGAAGCCGCAATGTTTTGGTTTTCGTATATTTCTTTTAAGACCGTTTGAATTGATATGTTGTCTGGCGTATCACCAAAAACGAAGTTCTCTAGTGTACTTAGACCATATTTGTTGGCGAGAAGAATACATTCTGAAGGCTGACCATCTCTGCCGGCTCTGCCTATCTCTTGCGAGTAGTTTTCGATCGATTTCGGTAAGTCAAAGTGAATCACTCGGCGAATGTTGGACTTATCGACACCCATACCAAAAGCAATGGTTGCCACGATGCAGTTCACGTCATCGTTCATGAATTGATGCTGAATGGCATCTCTGTTTTCAGGCTTAAGACCGGCATGGTAAGCCACGGCATTAACGCCAGCATTACGGAGTTGCTGAGCCACCATCTCTGCTGTCTGTTGAAGGGTGACATAAACAATAGTCGGAGCTAGAGAAGCTTGGTTAACGACATTGCACAAGGTTTCTAGTTTGCTGGTTTGTTCGCAAGGTTGAATCGACAGGTCGAGGTTTTGACGATAGAAACCCGTAACCACAACGCGTTCCTCATCAATTTCAAACTTCGACTTCATATCTTGGATAACCGATGTCGTCGCAGTAGCTGTCAGTAGCAGTACTTGTGGAATATTGAGCTGCTTTTGGTATTGGGGAAGCTTCAGGTAGTCTGGTCTGAAGTTGTGTCCCCATTCTGATATACAGTGTGCTTCATCAACTACGAGCATAGAGATGGGAACTTGGGAGATAAACTGACGAAAGCGTTCGTTCTTCAAGCGCTCAACAGAGATCATTAGGATTTTAGTATCGCCGTTACGCACGGATTGCATCACCTGTTGTGTGGTTTGTCTGTCTTGGCTTGATTCGATTGCAGCCGCGCTTATTCCCTTACTGTGTAAGAAGCTGAGCTGGTCTTTCATTAAGGCTAACAATGGTGATATCACTAAGGTTAAGTGCGGCAACTCTAGTGCTGGCAATTGGTAGCAAAGCGACTTGCCTGAGCCTGTTGGGAATATAGCGGCAGTCGAGTGACCAGATAGAACATTATCAATGACTTGCTTTTGCCCATTACGCAGTGAGTCGAATCCGAATACTTGTTTTAGCTTCTGCTCAATCATTTATGTTCTACCTGAGTTATTAAGTGTCGTATTGATGTTAAAGCGGGCGCCTATTGATGATTGCGTCGCTTGATGAATCAAATGTCTTGCACCTGATTGTACCTAATTCTATTCTGTAGCTCCTATAGAAAAGCACCCCAATAGTATGAATAAGTCTGAGCTTCGCCAAATAATCATAGAGCAACTCGAATCCCGATTACGTATCGCACAATCTGCTACTCAACGCGCTATTGATGCTGCGACCGATGAAGAGACTGTGCCTGAGCATAAGTACGACACTCTGGCTCTAGAAGCTTCGTATCTTGCTCACGGTCAAGCTGTAAGAGTGCAAGAGTGTGAAGATGACATTCAGTGTTATCGTAACTTAGTGCTGCGTGATAGTGAGAGGATTACAGTGAGCAGCTATGTTGTGGTCATTGACGAGCATGATCAATATAAACATTTTTTTATGGGGCCGAGAGTCGGTGGGCTTTCTGTTACGTGGAATAACAATGAAGTTGCTATCGTGACGGAAAATGCACCTTTTGGTCAGGCTCTAATGGGGAAAGAAGTCGGTGATGAGATTGAGTTTAAGGTCGCAGATAAACAGTTTTGCTATGAAGTAATATCTATCGACTAACTGAGTAACGGATATATATAAAACGTTTCTCTGACAAAGAAGCATATACCAAGGGTATAGTAATCTGTCAGATTGATGAGAGGATGTTATGAAAAACAATGTATTTATGAAAAACAAAATGTTTATGAAGAACAGTGTATTAATCGCATCGTTAACAGCGGTAATCTCTGTTGTGAGCCTGCCAACTTTTGCTGCTCAGTGTCGAGTTGATTTGAAAAATGAATTGCGAATCGATGACCAGAAAGTCGAAATCCACCAAGTGAATGGTGATACTGCCGTTTTTGATGGTAACAACGACTTATATATCCATGGTGAGAAGGTTGAGCTTGATGCCGACCAACAAGCGGCGATTGAGAAATACCGCGAAAAAATGAGTGAGTACTTACCACGAGCGAAACAAATGGCTAACGATGGTTTAGCGTTAGCGAATGATGTTATTGATGACATTGCTGCTAGCCTAGATTCACCGGAATCATTTGATAATGTAAAAGAGTCAATGAAAACCTACTTTGCTGAACTGGAAGCTCGTTACTACAAAGATGGCGAGTTAGTGTTACCAGCAGACAGTTTTGATTCGATGGCCAATGGTTGGTCTGAAGATTTCGAGAAGGCTAAGGAGATCTTTAACCAAGAATTTATCTCTAGCGCTTTTAATGCGATGTCAGAAAAAATGAAACAAGATGGTGGCTTAAACCTAACTGAATTGGCTGACAGCATGGCTGCATTAAAGCTTAAAGTTGAAGAGCGCATGAAAGAACACTCTCAACAAGTGCAAGAGGAAGCGAATGAGTTCTGTGATTCTCTAGATGAGATGGCAGAACAAGAGCAACAGCTGCATGAAATCATTCCGAACCTAAAAGACTATCAAGTCTTCACGATCTAATCTGAATCTAACTATAAGTCACAAGAGCACCATTTGGTGCTCTTTTTGTTCGTATAAATTGAACAATACGACGAGTAATCATCTCAATTCAATCCATTGTTTCTCTAGTCCTGAACCTTGCTTTACTGCTTTTAGGTAAACGATAAGACCAGTTATTTGTTAATTTAATGGTTCTAAATAGCGTATTTGTTGTAAAAACTAGAAGATTGCTCATTTATTAGTTGTGCCTATCATTGCTTTTGATTACTGTACTTCTAAACTAGTTCACTGATTTTTGATGCGGGCAATATGGACCAACAATCTTCCTCTTCAAGAGAGCACTTTAGCTCTCGTTTGGGTTTTATTTTAGCAGCGGCGGGTGCTGCTGTTGGCTTAGGTAATATTTGGGGTTTCCCAACCCAAGTCGCCAGTAACGGCGGTGGTGCTTTTCTGCTTGTTTACCTAATTATGATTTTCGTGGTTGCTTTCCCGATGCTGGTGGTTGAGATGGCTATTGGTCGACATGGCCAAGCAAATCCTGTCGATAGCATGCGTTCTTTGACTACAAACCCGTTAGGCAAGAAAGTCGGTGAATTTGTTGGTTGGATTGGGTTGAGTGTTCCAAGTGCAGTGCTAGCGTTTTATAGCATTGTCGGTGGTTGGTTGATCTGCTTCCTAATAGGTGCTGTCGCTGACCTGATTGGTCTAGAGGCTGCTGCTGATTGGTTTAAAGGCTTCAGTGTTGAGCGCAATGTTTTTGGTACCGTCGCATTCTATGTACTGACTATCTTGATTGTTCAGGGCGGTGTTAAGCAGGGGATCGAGAAATGGTCGACCCGTTTAATGCCTGCGCTATTTGTGTTATTTGGCTTATTGTTTGTTTACATCATGACGCAATCTGGCGCGATGGAAGGCCTAAAACATTACCTTGTTCCAGACTTTGAGAAAGTGTGGGATAGAAAACTGATTCTGGCGGCAATGGGACAGGGCTTCTTCTCGCTCACTATTGGCGGTTGCTCGATGTTGGTTTATGGCTCTTACTTAAGTAAGAAAGAGAACCTGCCAAAAATGGCAATGAACGTTACCTTAGTTGATACCGCGGTTGCTTTTATTGCGGGTTTAGTCGTGATGCCTGCGATGTTTGTTGCGATGCAAAAAGGTGTTCAAATCTATGCTGAAGATGGCTCATTACTGAGCTCTGATACCCTAGTATTTACGGTTCTGCCTTTGATGTTTGATAGCCTAGGTATGCTGGGCCAGGTCTTCGCAATTGTGTTCTTCTTATTGCTAACGATTGCAGCACTTACTTCATCGATTTCAATGTTGGAAGCCCCTGTCGCTCTTGTTAGTGAGCGTTTTAAGACCAGACGAACGCCAACAAGTTGGGTAATTGGTGGTGCTATCGCATTGTTCAGTGTGGTGATTGTTTACAACTTTGCCGCTATGTTTGGCATGGTTGCGATGATTGCGACTCAGTACCTTCAACCAGTCGCTGCACTGATGTTCTGTGTGTTTGGTGGTTGGGTATGGAGCCGAGCTTCAAAAGTGAAAGAACTTGAACAAGGTTGTCCTGATTTTCAACTTGGTTGGTTTGGTAAGGTTTGGCCAATGTATGTGAAGTTCGTGTGCCCAATTTTAGTCGCAACGGTTATCTGGGCATCTTTTGGCTAGTAGACCATTTAACATCTAGATGATTAGACTTGCAGTTCAAGGCCACTCTTAATGAGTGGCTTTGTTGTTTTTGTATCGAACAAGCTTGTTCGATACAAAAAAGGCGCTGAACATAAAATTCAGCGCCTTTGTATTGTTCGTTAAGCAATCGTGATTACTTAATTTCCATACCTTGTGCTTGCAAGTCTGCATGGTAAGAAGAACGTACAAACGGACCACATGCTGCGTGAGTGAAGCCTAGCTCTAGAGCAATCTCTTTCAACTCATCAAACTCAGAAGGCGGCACGTAGCGTTCAACTGGCAAGTGGTGACGGCTTGGTGCTAGGTACTGGCCTAGTGTCAGCATTGTTACGCCATGTTCACGAAGATCTTTCAATACTTGAACGATCTCTTCTTTCGTCTCACCAAGGCCCATCATCACACCTGATTTGGTTGGGATGTTTGGATGCTGCTCTTTGAATTTTCTTAACAGATCAAGAGACCACTTGTAGTTCGCACCTGGACGCGCTTTACGGTATAGACGCGGCGCCGTCTCTAGGTTGTGGTTGAAAACATCTGGTGGATTGTCTTTCATTAGTTCAAGCGCAACGTCCATACGACCACGGAAGTCCGGAACCAGTGTTTCGATACGAATGTTTGGGTTTTGCTCGCGAATTTCACGGTTACAATCAGCAAAGTGTTGAGCACCGCCATCACGTAAGTCATCGCGGTCCACTGAAGTGATTACAACGTACTTCAGTTTCATGTCTTTAATCGTCTTAGCCAGTTTCTTCGGCTCTTCGGCTTCTGGAGCATTTGGTCGACCATGGGCAACATCACAGAACGGGCAGCGACGAGTACAGATAGCGCCAAGAATCATAAACGTTGCCGTGCCGTGGTTAAAACACTCAGCTAGGTTAGGGCAAGACGCTTCTTCACAAACTGAGTGCAGGTTGTTTTTGCGCATTGCAGATTTGATTTCTTGAATACGATGGCTGTCTGAAGGAAGTTTAATCTTCATCCATGCAGGCTTACGTAAAACTTCTTTCTGTTCAGCAGGCATATTCTTTACGGGAATTAATGCCATTTTGTCAGCGTCACGATATTTAACGCCTTTTTCCATTTGGATTGGTTTGCTCATGATTTTATGCTTCTGCTGTAATGTTACTGGTGGCTTGAATGTCTACTTGGTCATAGCCGAGTAGTTCTACGAGCTCTTGTATTAACTGTTGCTCAACGTTTTCTAGTTCACTTGGACCGCCGAGTTGGCTTACTTGCGCCATTTCCATCCCTTGGTAACCACATGGGTTAATACGTTGGAATGGAGACAAGTCCATATCGACGTTGAGTGCTAGCCCGTGGAACGAGCAGCCGCGTCGAATTCGTAATCCGAGTGAACAGATTTTCTTGCCATCGACATAAACACCAGGAGCGTCAGGTCGGGCAGTTGAATCTATATTGTAAGCTTTCAGAGTATTGATTACGAGGTTCTCAATATGAGTAACCAAATCACGCACTCCGAATTTCTTGCGGCGGATGTTTATCAGGAAGTAAGCGACTAACTGACCGGGCCCGTGGTACGTCACTTGGCCACCGCGATCGCTTTGTATCACAGGGATATCACCAGCATTTAATACATGCTCAGCTTTACCTGCTTGTCCTTGAGTGAAAACTGGGTTGTGTTCAACCAACCAAATTTGGTCTACGTCTTCATCCGTGCGTTCGTCTGTGAACTTATGCATGGCTTTCCATACAGGTTCGTAATCCTGACGACCTAATTTTTTTACGATTAGCTTATTTTGCAAAGCGGCACTTCCTCAAGGATTAATAAAGTGAGCGCATTATAAACGCGAAACAGGTTTCTAACTACAGACGGACAGCAAGGTTTTTCAACTTTCTTTGTATTTATTGAAAATTAAGTTGAATGCTTTGTAAGGGGAGCGAGGGTTTCAAACAAAAACAGCGGCAATAAGCCGCTGTTTTTCATGCGTAATCGAAAGTTACAGAACCATACGAACGATTTCGATTTCGCCCAGTTCTTTATATAGCGTTTCTACTTGCTCAATTGAAGTCGCAGTAATATTGATAGAAACAGAGTGGTAGTTACCTTTCGCACTCGGTTTTAGAGTTGGGCTGTAGTCACCAGGAGCATGACGCTGGATCACTTCTAGCACTAGTTCAGTAAGTTCTGGCTTAGCGTAGCCCATAACTTTGTAAGTGAATGAACAAGGGAACTCTAAGAGGTCTTTTAGTTTTGCATCAGAATTGATGTTCATGATTAGCTCCAAAAGGCTAGACTCTCGCAAATTGGCGAAATGTCGATAAAAAGCGTGTTCGGTCAACAGACACGAGTAATAATGCGGAATATTACGTGTAAATATCACCGAACTCAAGATCAACAAAAGCCGCACATGGCGGCTTTTGTTTCGCTAATGAGAAAATCATGAACCTACTCATTAGGTTAGCTATACAGCAAGCTTAGGTTTTGTGTAGAACAAACCGTTGGCTGATTTAGAACAAACCTTTAAACAGCAGTACTAGGTAATCCCACAGGCGGCTAAATAGGCTGCCTTGGTCTACATCTTCAAGTGCAAGTAGTGGGTATTCAGCAACGTCTTCACCGTCGACTTGGTAGAATAGTTTACCCACAACGTCGCCTTTGCTGATTGGTGCTTCTAGCTCTTTCTCAAGAACGAAGCTTGCCTTCAGGTTCTTAGCTTGGCCACGAGGCAGAGTAACGAACGTATCTTCGTCGACACCTAGTGCAACCGTGTCCTTGCTACCCATCCAGATCTTCTCTTCTACGAAGGTTTCTCCAGCGGTGTGTGGTGCCACTGTTTCGAAGAAGCGGAAACCGTAGCTAAGCAGTTTTTTGCTTTCTGTTTTACGAGCGTTAGCATTCTTGGTGCCCATAACAACAGCAACTAGGCGCATTTTACCTTCGGTTGCTGAGCTTACTAGGCTGTAACCTGCATTGCTTGTGTGGCCCGTTTTAATGCCATCAACGTTCATGCTCTTATCCCATAACAGACCGTTGCGGTTGTACTGGGTGATGCCGTTGTAAGTGAATTTCTTTTGTGAGTAGATGCGGTACTCATCAGGAACATCGCGAATCAGCGCCTGACCTAGTAGCGCCATATCGTAAGGCGTTGAGTAAAGGTTAGGGTTGTCTAGACCGTGTACGTTAGCAAAGTGCGTGTCTTTCATTCCGATAGAGCTCGCCCATGCGTTCATTAAGTCAACAAATGCATCTTCAGAGCCAGCAATATGTTCAGCCATCGCAACACAAGCATCGTTACCTGATTGAATAATGATACCGCGGTTCAGCTCTTCAACTTTAACGGTTGTACCCACTTCAATGAACATCTTAGATGAATCAGGGAAGTTTTTAGCCCAAGCATTTTCACTGATAACAACATCGTCGTTTAGGTTGATGTTGCCGCGCTCTAGCTCTTGGCCGACTACGTAGCTCGTCATCATCTTGGTTAAACTTGCTGGAGAAAGTTGAGTGTTCATCTCTTTCTCTGCGAGTACTTTGCCTGAATGGTAATCCATCAGAACAAATCCCTTAGCAGCGATTTGAGGAGCGTCAGGAACAATAATAGGAGCGGCGAATGACGATGTTGCTATCGTTGCAGAAAGTGCAACTGAAGTAGCAAAAATCGATTTAACAAGTTTATTAGATTTAATCATTTTGAATGCAATTATTAGGTGAACTATTCATATATTAACAGAATCACTCTGTCACACCAGAGCGCTGATTACCAGAAGTAACTGTTAGATAAATTAGCGAGTTAGCGTGTGTTTTTTTATATAAGCTGACGGGTAACCCATTAGCTTAACTTGTTCTAATTTTTCTTGAGTCAGAGCATAGTCATGAAATGGGCCAAGCATCAGGCGGTAGTTATCATCATTTGGCTGCAAGAACGTTGCTACAGCTAACTTTTCGCCTAGATCTTTGGCTAACTTCTCGGTTCTATCTTCATGTGGGGAAGTGGCTACTTGAATAATAAATTGAGGTAAAGCCGCCTTTTTATTTGCGTCGGTTGGCATAGCCAAAGTGATGACTTCTATCTCAATATTTGCCGTGCCTGTTCTCAATACATCGAGTTTGTATGCCGCGGCATAACTAAGGTCAATGATTCGCCCTTCATGAAATGGGCCTCGGTCATTGATGCGCACAATCGTCGTTTTGTCATTGTCGGTATTCGTCACTTTTACATAGCTCGGAATCGGCAATGTTTTGTGTGCCGCAGACATCGAATACATGTCGTAGATCTCGCCATTCGACGTTAAATGACCATGAAATTTCTTACCGTACCAAGAGGCTTTGCCTTTCTCAGTAAACCCTTCTGTCTTCTTTACGATCTTGTAGTCTTCGCCACGCAAAGTGTAATCCGTGTTACCACCTAAACTATAAGGTTCATACTGAGGGTGAGCATCCTCGAGATGCTCTACTGAGATCGGTGCGTCTGGTGCAATGTCTGAATCTATATCGTAGCGTCCTGTTGGTTCTGTCGAAGAACAACCGTTTATAACAACGGCTAGGCTCACTATAGATACTAGTTTTTTTATTGGCAGCTCATTAACCAAAGATGTTTTTATAGGAGTTACTTTAACAGACATCAATTAGGTCGCCTTTGAGAATGCTTTTCTGTGTGTATGGATTGACATTAAAATACCGAAACCGGCCATAAGGGTAACCATAGAGGTACCGCCATAGCTGACCAGAGGTAGAGGGACACCCACCACAGGTAGAATGCCGCTTACCATACCAATGTTTACGAAAATATAGACGAAGAAACTCAGTACGATACTGCCGCCCATCATTCGACCAAATGCTGTTTGAGCTTGGCTTGCAAGCACTAAGCCACGGCCAATAATGAACAGGTAGATAGCGAGCAAAAACAAAATACCAATCATGCCCCACTCTTCGGCGATGACCGCAAAAATAAAGTCGGTATGGCGCTCTGGAATGAACTCTAGTTGAGATTGGGTACCTTGCAGCCAACCTTTTCCTGATATACCACCTGAGCCAATTGCAATCTTACTTTGGATGATGTGATAGCCCGCGCCTAATGGATCTGATTCAGGGTCAAAAAGGGTTCTTACACGAACTTTTTGATATTCACGCATCAAGAAGAACCATAAGATTGGAATAAACCCACCCAGTGCAATCGCGGCACTGGCAATGATCTTCCAACTAATACCTGCCAGGAATATCACGAAGATACCGGATGCTGCGATGAGTATCGATGTGCCTAAATCGGGCTGTTTAGCGATAAGGATTGTCGGTACAAACACCATCACTAATGAGATAGCTAAAGTTTGGAAAGTGGGTGGCAGCGAGCGCTTACCAATAAATCGAGCCAGCATCAAAGGTACTGCAAGCTTCAATAGTTCAGAGGGTTGGAATCGAATAAAGCCGAAGTTTAACCAGCGCTGTGCACCTTTAGAGGCCTCGCCAAAGAACAACACTCCGAGTAGTAGAATAACGCCGCCCGCAAACAGTAGTGGAGCCAAGGTCTCATAAGTACGAGGCGAGATTTGCGCTAAAAAGATCATCACACCTAAAGACAGCACCATACGCATCGCTTGGCGATCCATCATCGCAAGGCTCTGTCCGCTTGCGCTGTACATAATCAATAGGGCAAAGCCCATTAAAACCAGAATGCCAAGCAATAGCGGCAGGTCGATATGCAGCCGTTCAAATAGGGCTCTATTTCGTCCAGTTGAAGGATCAAGTTTCATTATTTTATTGGCTCACTTTCATAATCTTCTGCAAGAATAATATGGTCTAAAATTCTTCTTACAACTGGGCCACCATTTGATGAACCACCACCGGCATTCTCCAAAACGATAGTTACGACCGCTTCAGGATTTTCAAAAGGCGCATAACCGGTGAAGAGGGCATGATCGCGTAAATGTTCTGCGATTTCATCTGCGTTGTATTCTTCATCTTCTTTTAGACCGAAGACTTGTGCAGTACCTGATTTACCAGCAGTTTGATAAGACATTTTTTGGAATGAGCGTCTTGCTGTGCCTTTCTTTCCGTGGTTTACCAATCTCATGCCTTCTTGCGCGATATCCCAGTATCTCTGCTTAACACCAGTTACCGGAGGGTACGTTTCGATTTCAGATATCGTTTGTTCATCGAACGGTTGACCGTTCTCAATTGTCGCGCGTAGTAAATGGGGAGCGGTTACCTCTCCTTCATTGACCAATACTGAAGTCGCTTTTGCAATCTGCATTGGTGTTGCTGTCCAGTAGCCCTGGCCAATACCGACAGGGATGGTGTCACCTTGATACCAAGGTACACGGTGTCTGGCCATTTTCCATTCGCGAGTGGGCATATTCGCTTTGCTTTCTTCGTAAATGTCGATGCCAGTGTAATCACCAAAACCGAATAACATCATCCATTTAGATAAGCGATCGATGCCTAAATCAAATGAAATTTGGTAGAAGAAGGTATCAACCGATTCTTCAATGGCTTTCTCTATGTCAACGACACCGTGTCCCCAACGTAACCAGTCGCGGAACGGCTTCGTTTTTGAGTTTGGAATCTTCCAATAGCCCGGGTCATTACGCGTCGTGTTCGGAGTAATTACGCCTTCTTGCAGAGCTGCGACGGCAATGAAGGGTTTGATCGTCGATGCTGGCGGATAAATTCCTAGCGTTGCACGGTTAACTAAAGGTCGGTCTTTGTCTTGAAGCAGGGCATTATAACCTTTCGAGGAAATACCATGCACAAAGGCATTTGGGTCGTAGCTTGGGCTGGAAACCATGGCTAATACGCCATTGTCTTTCGGGTCGAGAACCACGGCTGAACCACGACGTCCATCAAGCAGTTTATGCACGTATAGCTGAAGTTTGATATCCAAGTTGAGCACGATATCTTTCCCCGGAGCCGAAGGTACAAATTTAAGAGTGCGGATCACTCGTCCACGGCTGTTTACTTCGACTTCTTGATAGCCAGCGGTGCCGTGTAGCATGTCTTCGTAATAGCGCTCAATGCCGAGTTTACCGATATCGCGGGTGGCTTGGTAATTGGCGTCTTTCTCTTCACGAACCAAGCGCTGCATATCACGGTCGTTGATGCGAGATACGTAGCCAATCACGTGAGTTAACACATCACCATAAGGGTAGAAACGTTTTAGCGTCCCTGTCACTTCAACGCCTGGGAACTTATGTTGATTTACAGAAAAGACCGCCACTTGTTCTTCGGTAAGCTGATTAAGAATAGGTACTGATTTGAAGCGACGTGAATTACGACGATCACGATTAAAACGTTCGATACGCTCCGGTGGTATGTCGATTAACGCTTGTAAACGAACAAGCGTATCTTCCATGTTTTTGACTTTTTCTGGGGTGATCTCCAGATTAAAAACAGGCCGGTTTTCTGCAAGAAGTACACCGTTGCGGTCGTAAATTAAACCACGATTGGGTGCGATTGGAACGACCTTGATGCGGTTGTCGTTGGAGCGGGTTTTATAGTCCTGATATTGATTAACTTGGATGTTGTAAAGGTTCACAACCAGCAAGCTCATCATCACTATAATCCCTGCAAACGCAACAAAAGCACGACTAGTAAATAGTCGTGCTTCTGCTTTGTAATCACGAATTTGGCTACGTTTACGTAACATTAACGCTTATTCTCGATGATAAGGGTGGTTAGCAGTGACGCTCCAAGCTCGATATAAGCTTTCAGCCATGATAACGCGTACTAATGGGTGAGGGAGAGTAAGTGCTGATAGAGACCAGCTTTGGTCTGCTGCCGCTTTACATGCTGGTGCTAATCCTTCGGGCCCGCCAATAAGGATAGAAACGTCACGGCCATCCAGCTTCCAACTTTCCAATTGCTCTGCGAGTTGAGGCGTATCCCACTTTTTACCTGGGATATCGAGTGTGACAATGCGGTTACCTTTTGGAACTGCAGCTAACATTGCTTCGCCTTCTTTTTGAAGAATACGTGCAATATCGGCATTTTTCCCGCGTTTTCCCGCAGTGATTTCAATGAGTTCTAATGGCATATCATGAGGGAAGCGGCGTTTATATTCTTTAAAGCCTTCTTCAACCCACTTTGGCATTTTTGTACCAACTGCGATTAACTGGATCTTCAAAGCTTAGCCCCAAAGTTTTTCTAGTTGGTACAGCTCACGATGCTCTTCTTGCATAACGTGAAGCATGCTTGTGCCCATGTCTAGAACAACCCATTCACCTTCTTTTTGGCCGTCCATGCCAAGGGGATTCATGCCAGCCTTGCGCACTTCATCAGCAACGTGCTGTGCAATAGAGGCAACATGGCGCTTAGATGTACCAGTACAAACAATCATGTAGTCAGTAACACTTGATTTGCCTTCTACATCGATAGTCACAATCGATTCTGCTTTCATGTCGTCGGCTTTGTCTGCAAGAAAATCTTTTAGTTCTTCACGTAACACGGGGTGTTCCTTTAATCTGAGTTTAGCTTTTTAGGGTCTGTTGACCCTAGAATATACCACGCTTTTATGCGTGAAATGGGATTGAAGCTGAAGGGATACAAAACTCTACGCTTAACTGATGAATTAGTGGCCAAGGCGACTGTTCATATTGTGTTTTTGTCATCAATTCTACTTGAGTGAGTAGCGCAAACAGGGAGTGTAATTGAGATATCGAAACTCTTGTTAGCGCGGCGTTATAAAGAGGTTTTTTGGATTGCCAGATACGGTGCTTTTCAAATACCTGCGCGATTGGCATCTGCTTCATTTGTTGCTGCATTTGTAATAGCAGAGCAAGCTCACGTTGTATGCTGCGCAATAAGATAACGGGTTCGACACCTTCGGCTTCTAACTGACGCAGGATTCGCTGTGCACGGTTGCCTTTGCCTGCTAATAACGCATCACTCCAATGGAATGGCGTAAAATGGTTGTGTCGACTCAGCGATTCTTCTAAACGTACTAATGTGAGCTTTCCATCTGGGTATTGGAGAGCCAGTTTTTCTAGGCTTTGGGTGAGCGCAAATAGATTACCCTCATGCCATTGCGCCAACATTTGTATCGCTTCAGGATCCGGAGATAAGCCGATCTGACGACAGCGTGTTTGGACAAACTGAGGTAAGCGGCTAACGTCTGGGGTTAGGCAGCTGATCCAGTGGCCTTGATTCGAGAGTGCTTTAAACCACTTAGCGCTTTCTTGAGCCTTAGTGAGCTTGGTGCCCACCAAGATCAACAAGATGTCGCTATGAATATGCTCTGAAAGTGCGAGCAGCTCTTTTGCTATTGCGGCATTGACCCCGGACTCTGGCAATTCAAGTTCGATGAGCTGACGACTAGAGAATAGGCTCAATGCTTGAGTGCAGTCGTAGACTTGATTCCAGTCGAGACTGCTATCAATAGCAAAGCGGTGGCGTTCTTCAAAGCCTTGCTCTTTGGCTGTCTTTTGAATCGCTTCACGGCTTTCCTGCAGCAGTAAAGGTTCGTTACCAAAAATTAGGTAAACGTTACTTAACTGCTTAGCAAGTTGCTCAGATAAACGATCAGCAAAAATACGCATTAAATAAACCTATTGCTCAACCGTTACGCTAGGCTCAGCATCAGGTACTGCACTTGCGTCGATCTCAACGTCGTCAATTTCGATGTTCTTGATGTTGTATTGTTTCTCAAGCTCTTTCACTTGAACGTTCTCTAGAGCTTGTAGATCCATACTGTCGGCTGCAATATTTGCTTTCAATCGAGCCATTTGACGAAGGATTTGGCTTGTTGCCAACTTGCGCATCTCATCTTCAATCATGTCACGTTCAACCGATTTTGCGAGCGCTGTTAGTGGGTTATCTAAATAGCTTCGAGTTACGCTAGTTGAGAAGGTTTTGTCGCCTAGCTCTGGTATCGTCACACGATATGAAGCATTAAGCGTCAGTTCTTTTTCTGCCGCTAGAGTGTTTTGGTAAAGAGACAGGGTACGCTCACCGACGCCTTCGCTAATGATGTGAAGGTTAGGTGTGTTCTCAGCAGGTGGCACGATTTCCACATTATTCATACGCAACTGGCTTCTCATCATGCGTGTAAACGTACTGTATTGGTCGTAACTGGTCACAGAGATCTTGTTGAGCTCTTCTGGCACAGAGTAATCACCGCGCAGGTGAAAACCACAGGCGCTCAGTAGGCTAACGGTTAGAACAACAATAGTAACTTTCAATGAAGATAGTGAATTCAGGCGCATTATTTGATGGCTCTCATGAAGGTAGAATACTTATTAAAAGGCTTTAGTTCGCTTGAGTTGTTAGGCTCAAGTCTAAAGCGTTTAAATAAGTAGACAGGGCTATTAGTTACCCTGTCTACAGACTGCTTTTGATGAATTAAGTTCGTTAATTCTTCAGTAATTGCACTGTGCTAACGAAATTAGTTAGCAACGATGTTTAGAAGCTTACCAGGTACGAAGATAACTTTACGGATAGTTAACCCATCTAGGAACTTCTTAGCGTTCTCATCATTTAGACCAAGCTCACGAACTTGCTCTTCTGTCGCGTCAGCAGCAACCGTTAGTTTTGCTCGTAGCTTACCGTTGATCATTACAACGATAGTCTTCTCGTCTTCAACTAGCGCTTTCTCATCGAAAGTTGGCCATGTTGCTGAGTCTACGTTTGATTCACCCAATGCAATCCACATTTCGTAAGAGATGTGTGGCGTCATAGGGTAAAGCATACGTACAACTGCTTTTAGTGCTTCATCAAGAATTGCACGATCTTGTACAGACTCTTGAGGCGCTTTCGCTAGCTTGTTCATCAGCTCCATGATTGCAGCGATTGCTGTGTTGAACGTTTGGCGACGGCCGATATCGTCCGTTACTTTCGCGATAGTTTTGTGGATATCACGACGAAGTGCTTTCTGGCCACCAGATAGAGCAGAAGCATCCACAGTTTCAGCTGCACCTTTAGAAGAGTGAGCGTGAACCAGTTTCCAAACACGCTTAAGGAAACGGTTTGCCCCTTCAACGCCAGACTCTTGCCACTCAAGCGTCATGTCTGCAGGCGATGCAAACATCATGAATAGGCGTACTGTATCAGCGCCGTACTTGTCTACCATCTCTTGTGGGTCGATACCGTTGTTCTTAGACTTAGACATTTTGATCATGCCTGAGTGCTCAACGTTGCGGCCTTGGTTGTCGACAGCTTTTTCAATGCGGCCTTTCGCGTCACGGTCGATAGTCACGTCAGTTGGAGCAATCCACTCTTTAGTGCCTTTCTCGTTGGTGTGGTAGAACGCGTCAGCTAGAACCATACCTTGACATAGAAGTTGCTTGAATGGTTCGTCAGATGTCACGTAACCCGCATCACGTAGAAGCTTGTGGAAGAAACGAGAGTAAAGCAGGTGCATACAAGCGTGCTCAATACCACCAACGTATTGGTCAACTGGCAGCCAGTAGTTAGCTTTCTCTGGATCTAGAATGTCATCAGCTTGTGGTGAACAGTAACGTGCGTAGTACCATGATGATTCCATGAACGTATCGAACGTATCAGTTTCACGTAGCGCAGGTTCGCCATTGAATGTTGTTTCAGCCCAAGATTTGTCAGCTTTGATTGGGCTAGTAACGCCATCCATTACCACGTCTTCTGGAAGAATGACTGGCAGTTGGTCTGCAGGTACTGGGTGAACTTCACCGTCTTCAGTGGTTACCATTGGGATTGGAGCACCCCAGTAACGTTGACGAGAAACGCCCCAGTCACGTAGACGGAAGTTTACTGTTTTCTTACCTTTGCCTTCAGCTTCAAGCTTCGCAGCGATTGCATCGAATGCTTCTTGGAATGCAAGACCATCGAATCCACCAGAATCGAACAGTACACCTTTCTCAGTGTAAGCCGCTTCAGACACGTCTAGATCAGAACCATCTTCAGGTTTGATCACTGGGATGATATCGATGCCGTACTTAGTTGCGAATTCGTAGTCACGTTGGT
>NZ_JBFRVX010000125.1:0-5566 GCF_041475345.1 Vibrio sp. 10N.222.48.A3
CAATCTCTATAACAGTATATAACCTCTATATGATCTATAATTTATATAAGATCTATAATTGCTAAAAAACACTTTAAAATCATAATGATATTGAGGTTTTGGCAACATATTATTAGTGTGATTGATCTTGTAGTTAGTCTTGTTGATCTTTTAATTAGTCTGGGGGTAACAAGAAATTAGTGTTATTGATCTAAATTTTAGTGTGAAGGTTACATTTTTTTAGTGTCCAAACAGACTTTATCCCATAAGTCTTGATATTGAGTGTTTCATTTTAGTATTTCTATTAAGGTTACAGGAATTTAGTCTAAAATTGTGAATTACGTTCTTGAGGTTACTGAAATTTAGTCTTATCCTTGTACTACACTAATAATCTGTTACCTGAAACTAATTACTATGACTGACCATCGACAGTTGATCACAACTGAAGACTACCGTGAATTGCCTAATGACTTTTTTAAGAAAAGCCATGCTTTAGTTTTTAGCCAGCTAGGACTGACGGCGAGAGAGCATGATACATTTGCACTCTTCCTCTCTCGACTACACGAAGACCATTGGGTTGCGTATCAGGAAGGTCGACACGTATACGCACCTGAATATACGTTTCAATCTGAAGTGTTAAAGGAGTGGTTTGGTCTTTCAGCAAAGCAGCTTTATCCAACATTAAAGCCTATGGCTAAAAGGCTCTCATCGCGCAAAGTAGGCTTAATGAACGATGCTGATCAAGAATTTGATTTTATGCCTCTTTTTAGTCGAGTTGCGTATAAAAAAGGGGCGCTAATTATGGTGCCTAACGCTGAATTAATGGATGCTTATCTTGCTCAGTCAGCTGGCCACGCTCAAATTAACCATTTATCTTTTCGTAGTTTGAAGTCAGAACATTCTAAGCGCCTTTACACTATTCTATCTCGCTTTAAAAAGCCTGGAATGAAGTTGCATGAGCAATCGATAGCGCAATTACATGGTTTATTCGGTCTCTTAGATGAGCAAGGGAAGTTAACCAAATCCAGTTACACCAACAACAAGGTCTTCATGGAACGATGTATTCGTAAGCCAATCGAAGAGCTTGCTTCTAACGAAGAAGTGAGAAAAGAGCTAAGCTTTTTGGTTGATGAAGAGTCTGGATCGTATGGTTATAAAGCTCGTTATCGAGGAAAGAGTATTGTTGCGCTTGAGTTCCTTTTCCAATGGAAGCAAAAAAGTGACAATAAAGGTGAGGCATTGGAAAGAGCAAAGTTAGCTGAAGAGCTAGCACCTGATAACCCGATGTTAAAACTCGCAAAAGAAGCCTTTAATATTGTACTTTCATACCCTGTCAATGGTGAGTTAAGTAAACACCATAAACTCGCCATTGAAAGTGTTAGGATGGGTATTATCGTAATGCCTGCAGATATGCAGTTTGATTCTATTTTCTATCACAGGTTAGAGTTAATGGAATTATGATTTTCAGGTAACAGATTTTTAGTGTTTTGCAGCTAACACTAAAAATTTGTTACCTTCAGTGATACTGATCTCAAGTTTTATATTCATCAACTTTGTTATGACATCTAAATAATGAGGTGGTTTGTTGTTCATAGGGCAAAACAACCCCCATTGTCCCCATTAAAAACCCCGCTCATTGGCGGGGTTGTTATTTACTTATCTTGCACTTTTTCAGAAACAAACCGTATGATATCGTCATACACATCAACGGGCAATCTACTCAATTCAATCTTAAGCCCCCGCTTATCACTGCTGTGAGATACCTTTGCATACTTGTTCTTGTCATCGAACAGCGCTAATGGTTTAGTCTTCCAGCTTATTTTATCTTTACCCTTTAAAAGCTTCGACTCCATCTGAGCAAGAACTTGCTTTTGTTTATCTTCTACAGAGACTAAATTATCTACATCCACCTTAAGTGAACTGATGAAATGTGCCGTTGTAGTACCTTCTTTATCTAACTGCTTTTCCACTTTAGCCAGCTTAGCGTAGTAACCATTTGGGATCCCTTCGCAATCAGGAAAGACCTCAATCAAACGCTGATCAACTGATGCTGCAGCAAAGCGCTTTCGGCAAGTTTCACGTCCAATATTCAGATAGTCAGCTAGTTCATCGAGCTTCGTAAAGCCTTGTGCTTGCATCACGCTTTTGTAATCAGCTCCCAATTCTCGGTAAGACAAGCGCTTTACAGATTGAGTAGTTTGAATAAAAGCGAGCAAATCAGCTTGGTCGATCTCCCCTTCAATAACCCATAGAGGTAAATCTTTTTTAGCATGGATGCAAGTGAAACGGCGACGTGAGCTATCAAGTAACTGGTAAGTGCCCTGCCCGTCTTTGGTCGCGACGCCTTCAGTATGTACGCCCTCTTCCTGAACGCTTGGTAATATATCACGCACAGCATCAAGCGTAAGCGAATCTTGGCGACGTGGATTTAAAGGGTGAATTGCAGTTTTAACTTCAAGTTCATCTGATTTAACCACCACTCTTTCTGCAGTGGCTGTTTTACCGCTAGCAAACGTGAATGTTTTTTTAGGGGGTTCGGCTTTAACTCGTTTTCCTAATTGATTGCCTTGGTTAAAGCCGGTTCGCTTGTCTTGAGGTCGTAACATGTTATAGCCCTTTTGTTGCTAGCTGCTTAATTTCAGTGATGAATTGGTGGTACACGGCATTCACCGATGTCATAGCTAAATCAAATTGTTTACCACTACAAATCTGCTCTGATTTTCGAATATCCAGTACTGTACGGTTGCTTTCCGCAGCCGCGACAAACGCTTCAGAGTGACGGATCGCTGTTGATAATAAATGCCCTTGCGCCGCACGCAGCAATTTATCAAACACTTTAACTTCATGAGCGCTCTTCTCATCGAAGTTCACTGGAAGCAATTTAGCCCACTTTAAATTTTTTCCTTGTGATGGTAATGCTCTAAATGTACCTGGCATAGTGGCCATGTAGTTACTCGTTGAGGCAAAATCAAACTCTCGTGGGGTGACTGGAATCAAGACCGCATCAGCCGCCTCATTCACTGCCCAGAGAATTGGAGAGTTCTGTGGGGGCGTATCGATGAAGATTAGGTCGTACTCTTCTTTAAGTATGGGTAAGATTTTTTCACGCAACACACTCAGCAAATTCCGTTGACCTATTTCATCTTGCCCCCAGTAAGAATCGACAAAGCGTTCGTCTGATGGGAAGGCAGGAATCACATCTAAGTTAGGGAGGTGAGTCTTAAACGGAATCGCTTTAACTAACTCGTCATAACGGTAGTCATTAAGGTATTGAGAAAAATCACCTTCGGGCTCTTGGCCTGCTAGCGCGATATCAACAGCTGTCATGTAGACTGATTCATCGTCGGCTTGATGAATCAGGTTTTGGCCTGTTGAGCCTTGGGGATCTAAATCTATCACTAGGCAGCGTGCATTAAGATTAAGATCAAGCGCAGCAGTGGTCGCTAGGGTCACTGTCGTGGTGGATTTGCCAGTGCCCCCTTTATGGTTTTCCACTACAACGGTTGTCGATTCAAAGCGCTGGTTGTACTTAGGAAAGTTCATGAACTCCATCATATTGGCGACGTCGAAGCGATTATACAGGTGAGTGCGTCCTTGGATAATAGGAGCGCCAACGACGCCCTGCTCGGTTGCTTCATCTATTCTAGAATTGAAGGTCACACGAGATAAGCCAAACAGCTCTTGAAGCTCTTTCTTCTTCAATGAGTGATTATAGATAAGCCTATCAACACTCCCCTCAATTTCTGTATCAGTTACTTTGATCTGCATACGCTCTTTGATAACGGCTTTCAGATCTGATTGCTCTTGCTGCATACGTTCACAAACAAGTTCTAATGAATCGATGATGGTGGTCATTGGGTGCCCTTAATGCCTTAATCTTATATAACCAATATAAAGCACTAAGGATGGAAATTAAACCTTTAAAGAATATTTTTAATTAATAAAGGTTTAAGTTTGATGGGTATCTAAACGGGGACAATGGGGGTTGTTTTCAAAAAAACCTTATCAAATCACTCTGAATATTATTCTTTCATCTGGTTTAACAGTGGTGGTGCACGAGACTTAATTAAGGGTAATAAGTACGCATTTGAGAGAGCACTAGACGTGATTTTAAAAGAGCGATCTGCTTATCGGCGTTGGGAAATTTAAGCAGGTCCGCTTTTAATAGCGGTCTACCAGTAATAGTCGGTGCTCTATTTACGGTTGAATCCAAAGGATTCTTCAACGTATTGAATAAACTTAAATAACGAGATTAACCTTGTTATTCTTAGCGTGTTCAAGTCACGCCTTAATTGTTAATTATGTTTGGGCTGGGGCGCGGTTGTATCACCTTGACTACATTGAGCTCAGGCTCTTCGGACGTTCTTCCACCGGATTATAAGAGTTAGCGACCATTCATGAGCCTTAACTTAAAGTACTATCAAGCAATAGACCAAACGATTTCAAACGCCTCCCCTCTCTTTATTATTCATTTGACCAAAGCCAAGCCTATTGGCTTACACAAAAAAGAAATGAGTTTTTGGTAGAGTTCATCAAGCCAAAGATAAAACAGCCTCAATATTCTAAATGTAAGAAAGAGCTGAAGACCATGCTGAGTATAGGCAGGAATGCCAAGGGCAACCTAGAGGAAAATTTATGGCAAATGAACGAAATTAACCTCAGTTATCAAGCCAAATTCACTCATTAGGATGAGCTCTACATCATGTTGACCGCTCTCTTTGAACAGCAGTGTTTTGCCTCAATGTTAGAAAATGAAACCTTTTTCTAAGAAGGTTAAAACTCATCGATTAAATACGTTGATTGATAAAGTCCAAGGTACAGGAGCCTATCGAGTGGAAGTGGGTCATATTGATGATCAGGAAGTTATTCATCTGCTACTGCATAGGACTGAAAAGTAAATGCTAGTCGATCTGTTGAAAGTTCGGGAATGTCTTACTGCTCGATTTTTGGTTTATGTCAGTCCTAATAGGGATCCTGATATGAGTGTGGTGATGAAAGCGGTGGAGGGGGGGGATGAATGCATGATTCATTCCCTAGGAAACTATACTTATGCTGCAAAGGTATTGGGACTCGATCGTGGCACAGTAAAAAGGAGGTATGAACGCTTTCTCAAAGAGAAAGGTGAGATGAATTGTATAAGGACATAGGTCATGGTTCATTTATCTGGTCGTTATCACTCCGCTCGGTTTATTCCTTCGCTTTGCTCCTCTGTCGACAACTTGAGTTGCTTTATCGAGCCTGCTCGATGAGCTTCTACGTTCCTGAGAACAATCACCCAAGGCACTTCTCTCTTCGTTCGAGGCACCTCGTCCTCTCTCCTCGTTGATCTCTCTGTCTTTGAATAAGTTCGAATAAGGGCTTGTTTTCTTATGCGCCGATTTCTTTCACTCGCCTCATTTTTGGGTTCGCAGGCTGTTAACCGTCTCTCCCCACAACCTGTTTTTCAAGGGAGGCTTCGCCGCTGTGCGCCCTTGCAAAGCAGAACGATGTTGAGGAGCGGACAGCCAAGCGGCTCCGAAAAGTGATACTCAAACAGAAAGGAAATTCTCATGGCGCAACAAAACTCAATCCCAACTCTCTCTAATTC
>NZ_JBFRVX010000126.1:0-6171 GCF_041475345.1 Vibrio sp. 10N.222.48.A3
AGAGAGTGCCTTATATAAGTAAGTGATTCGCGTTATATTGAATAGAGTATTAGACATGCCTGTTTAGGCTGTAAAAGAAGATGTTGATAAAGTATGAAACCAATGGGCATTCGCGCACAGCAAAAAGAAAAGACTCGTCGTAGCTTAGTTGATGCGGCATTTAGCCAACTCAGTGCCGATCGTAGTTTTTCTAATCTAAGCTTGAGAGAAGTCGCTCGTGAGGCTGGAATAGCTCCGACTTCCTTTTATCGCCATTTCAAAGACATGGATGAGCTTGGCTTAACCATGGTCGATGAAGGTGGCTTATTGTTGCGTCAGTTGATGCGTCAAGCTAGGCAACGCATAGTAAAAGAAGGCAGCGTGATTCGCACATCGGTTGAAACCTTTATGGAATTCATTGAAAGCAGCCCAAACGTATTCAGACTGTTATTGCGGGAGCGCTCAGGAACTTCATTTGAGTTTCGTGCAGCGGTAGCTCGTGAGATACAGCACTTCTCTGCTGAGTTAACCGAATATTTGATAACGACTGGCATGACAAGAGACGAAGCTTTTACTCAAGCGGAAGCCTCCGTCATCTTGGTTTTTAACTCAGGGGCAGAAGCATTAGATTTAGATCGACGTCAGCGAGATGAATTGGCTGAGCGTTTGATCATGCAATTGCGAATGATGGCCAAAGGGGCTTTTTGGTATCGTAAAGAACGTGAACGTAACCGATTAAAAGGCGGGATTGAATAATGTCGAATGAAAATAATACTGTAAACCGTGGTTCTGAAAGAAAGACACTCGTACTTGCTGTTGTAGCAGGTGTGTGTGGTGATGCACTGCTATCTTGGGTAACAATGAGCGAAGTGGGCTTCTCTATTTTCCCGCTGATTGCTTTAGTGTTGGCTGTACAAGCGCTATACCAAGAATACCTAACAAATCCAGTATCTGAAGATATTCCGTTAGTGGGTTTAGCTTGTTTCTTTGTAGGTGCATTTGGCCACTCGGCTTTTGTGAAAGCACAACACCCTGATGCCGGGTCAAACTTCTTTGCGATTATCGTTGCGATGCTACTGCTCGCTTGGGTAGGTAAGAAGCTAGGCTTTATCGGTAAAACCGCTTAAATCAATCTATAAATAAAAAAAACGAGCCAATTGGCTCGTTTTTTTGTATCTGCTGCTTCGACTTCGACCTAGAGAGCTAGGCTTACGCTTTACGCTCTAGGAATACACCGGCTTCCATGTGGTGCGTATAAGGGAACTGGTCAAATAGAGCAAAACGAGTTATGTCGTGTGTTTCGCTTAGAATGTCTAGGTTCTCTTTCAATGTCTCAGGGTTACAAGAGATGTACATGATACGCTCGTAGCCTTGAACCATCTTACAAGTATCGACATCCATACCTGAACGCGGTGGATCAACAAAGATAGTGTTGCAGTTGTAGCTCTTAAGATCGATGTTCGCTTGCTGTAGACGACGGAATTCACGCTTGCCTTCCATTGCTACGGTAAAATCTTCCGCAGACATGCGGATGATCTGAACATTTTCAATCTTGTTGGCTGCGATGTTGTATTGCGCAGATTCTACTGACGGCTTCGCTAGTTCTGTTGCCAGTACACGTTCGAAGTTCTGTGCCAGTGCTAGTGAGAAGTTACCGTTACCACAGTAAAGTTCAAGCAAGTCGCCTTTGCTGTCTTGAGTACAGTCGACAGCCCACTCCAGCATTTTCTCTGCTACTTTACCGTTTGGTTGAGTAAAGCTGTTCTCAACTTGCTGGTAGATGTAGCTATCACCATTCACATCTAGCTTTTCGATAACGTAGTCGCGGTCCAGTACGATTTTCATCTTACGCGCACGGCCGATCAGGTTTAGGTTAAAACCTTCATCGTTTAATTGCTGTTTAAGTGCTTTAGCATCTTGAATCCACTGTTCACCCAATTGGCGGTGGTAAAGCAGTGACACCAAAATCTCGCCGCTTAATGTAGAAAGGAAGTCTACTTGGAATAGTTTGTGGCGTAGAGAGTGGTTGTCCTTCATTGCATCCGTTAATAGAGGCATTAGGTCGTTGATCAGGCGGCTAGCCGCTGGGAACTGGTCTACGCGGTATTTTTCTTTGGTCTCTTGATTGAACATGACGTAATACATATCGTCACCTTCATGCCACACGCGGAACTCTGCACGCATGCGGTAGTGTTGTTCTGGAGATTCATACACTTCCAGCTCAGGCACATTATATTCTGAGAACATTTCAGTAAGACGCTCAGTCTTTTCTGCCAGTTGTTCTTGGTAGCGTTGCGGGTTTACTTCTAAATTCGCCATTGTTATGCCTTTTGCTATCGTGCTTTTAAATCAAGAGCGCAGATTTTATTCAATCACAGGCGCTTGTCCAGTGTTGAGAGCCATTCAGTCTAAATAGACGACGAAAACTATAGCTTATAACTATCTTAGACTAGACAAATGATTCATAGGTCAATACTATTTCCGGCAAGCTGGTGCCATGTGGATGTATAGATGGCTGAAGAGGGAATCTGGTGAAAATCCAGAACTGACGCGCAGCGGTAAAAGAGAACGAGTATTCATAGACACTGCAAATAGCATTTTGTGGGAAGTCGAATATTAGGTAACCGAAAGGTTGTGCTCTTAAGTCCGAATACCTGCCAGCGGCTAAGCCATACAATGTGGTTTGGTAGGACTTTACGCGATTTAGGATCACAACATGAACAAATCCCTTTTAGCGGTTGCTGTAGCATCGCTGCTTTCACCTATCTCCAATTTACACGCACAAGAAGCATCTGCTGACGAAACCATGGTCGTTACGGCTAACCGTTTTGAGCAAAGCACTCAAAGTACAACGTTACCTGTTGTAGTTGTTACTCGAGCAGAGATTGAAGCGATTCAAGCTAATGATATTTACGAAGTACTACGTCGTTTACCTGGTATTCAGGTAGCGAGCAACGGCGGTTACGGACAAAAGCAGAGTGTTTTTGTTAGAGGTACTAACTCTGACCACATCTTAGTACTTATTGATGGCGTAAAAACAGCAAGTGCAACATCAGGAGGAGCAAATTTTGCTGCTATTCCACTAGTTGGTGTTCAGCGCATTGAGTTTGTGCGTGGTCCTCGAGCAGCAATTTATGGAGCCGATGCGATTGGTGGTGTAATTAATATTATTACAGACACATCAAGTTCAGAAGCAAAAGTTAGCGTAGGGTTTGGATCTGATTCATACAAAAAAGGCAGTGTGGCAGTGTCTGGTAATATTACAGACTCGACAAGTGGTTCTGTAGCTGTAAAGCGAGCAGAGACTGATGGGTTTTCTGTTCAAAACTCAGCAGGTGATCAAGACGCAGATGGACATGAAGTGACTGAGCTAGCACTTGCGATAACTCATAAGCTGAATGACGAGTTTAAGCTTAAGTTTAATTCTACTTACTCGGATGGTGAAACAGAGTACGATCCGAAAAATGCTACAAAAGATCAGACACTTTACAGTGCAATTGGCCGTCTTAGTTATACTGGAGAAACGTTGTCGAGCAACTTTTCTTTAAGTAAAGCTCAAGATTCTAGTAAAGATTATTACTACAAAAGTACTTATCAAACGGACCACCAGGCCGTTGCTTTCACAAATTTATTCACTGTGAACAATGAAGTTTCTATTGGTGCGGGTCTTGATTGGTCTAAAGATGACGTATCAGAGTCCTCAAAAGACTATGCCGAGAAATCTCGTACGAATAACTCGCTATATGTTAGTGGCTTTTATGACAACCAAGCCGTACAAGCTGAATTAGCTTTACGCGGTGACGATAACCAACGCTACGGCAAGAATACGACATGGCAAGCGGGTTTAGGATATTGGTTAGCAGCTAATTATCGCGTGACGGCTAATGCTGGTACGGCATTTAAAGCACCTACATTTAATCAACTATATTGGCCGGGCTCAGGTGTTCCAACGCTGAAACCTGAAGAGTCAAAAAACTATGAAGTCGCGTTCGAAGCCCATCAATCATTGGTTGATTGGAGAGTATCGGCTTACAAAAATGATATTAAAAACATGATAGTTGGATGGCCTTCAAAAAACATTGGTGTCGCTGAAATTAAAGGCTTAGAGCTATCGGGAGAATTCGATACAGGAAGTTTTTCTCACCAAGTTAGCCTTGACTTTATGGACCCGACAGATAAAAGCGATGGGTCTCAACTTTTACGTAGAGCGAAACAAAATGCTAAGTGGAACGTGACGTATTTTGCGGACAACTGGCAGGCGGACTTGAGTTATTTATATCAAGGTAAACGTATGGATAGCGGCAATGCTGAGTTAGATGAGTACTCGCTAGTAGATATAGCTGCGAGCTACTTTGTGACGGATCATTTCACAATGAGAGGGCGTATTGCTAACCTTTTTGATAAAGATTACACGTTAGCCAAAGGGTATGAAACACAAGAAAGAAGTTTCTTTATAAACGCTGACTACCAGTTCTAATTAACAACTAAACCGCCTTCGGGCGGTTTCTTCTTATTGGATATATCAATGAAAAAGAAAGTCGTCATGAGTTGGTCGTCAGGAAAAGACTCTACGTTAACGTTAGAGCGCCTACTTGAAAGCACCGAGTATGAAGTTGTTGCTCTGTATACTACGTATGTTGGAGATGAAGTTCCTTTCCAGGTCACTCCTATTGAGGTAGTTGCAATGCAAGCTCGATTGGTCGGTTTACCATTAATCATGATTGAGCTACCGGAAGTCTTCCCAAGTAATGAGGTTTATCAAAGTACGATTGTCTCGGTACTTAAAGATTCTAGTTTATCAATCGATGCGGTCGCGTTTGGAGATATGTTCTGTAATGGCATTGCCGATTACCGAAGAAGTTATATAGAGCCAGCTGGTTGGGAGTGTGTGTTTCCCCTAATGGGAGAGAGCAGTCAGGTACTTGCGAGTGAAATAATAGACAGAGGAATCGAAACCTTTCTCGTCACGGTCGATACCGATGCATTAGACATGAGCTATTGCGGGAAAGAATACACGTTTGAGCTAATCGACAGTTTACCGAGTCACGTCGACCCATGCGGCGAAGATGGTGAGTTCCATACTTTAGTAACGTCAGCGCCATGCTTTAAAGGAAGGCTTAAGATAGAGCTGGAAAATGTAGATCAGGGTGAGCGCTTTGTGCATCAACGCTACCGAGCCTGCATTATGTAGAGTGATGATTGGCGAAAACTAAGTGAAGGGGTATCATTGCAACGGAACTTATTACAGGTAATGGTTGTGTCGGAAAGCATACAAAAAAACATATTGATCTTTGATTCTGGAGTTGGCGGTCTGTCCGTATATAAAGAGATAAGCCACTTACTACCGAATCATAACTATACTTATGTATTCGATAACGAGGCTTACCCATACGGTGAGCTCGACCAGCAAGTCCTTATCCACAGAGTTCAAAGCATCGTCGCCAGTTTTGTGGCTAGCCACGCTATTGATATTGTGGTGATAGCCTGCAATACAGCAAGTACAATTGTGTTACCTACACTAAGGGCTAATAACCCAATCCCTATTGTCGGGGTTGTTCCGGCAATCAAGCCAGCATCGCTACTTGCCAATAAAGCCGTTGGTCTTATTGCAACACCCGCAACGATTACTCGTGAATACACACACGAGCTCATCAAAAACTTCTCTAGTAATAAAAGAGTTGAGCTTTTAGGTTCTACTCAGCTGGTGGATATGGCCGAAGATAAACTCCGAGGAGAGGCGATTAACCTTGAAGAGCTGCAGCAAATCCTTCAACCAATGATCAACACAATTGATGTGGCTGTTTTAGGGTGTACTCATTTCCCACTGATCAAATCAGAGATTCAGCAAGTGCTAGGTAAAAACGTGATGTTGATTGATTCAGGTAAGGCTATTGCTAAGCGGGTTCAAGATTTATTGGATTTAGAGAGCAGTACTGAAGAAGGGGGAGTGCGTGAGGCTTTTTGTAGTGCACTTCCTAAAAAAGAAAGTGCACTAAATAGTATGCTGAAGCGGTTAGGGTTTAGCTCAGCTCAGCTTCGTCCGTTTCTGGATGTTTAGGATCGTTTGCAACGCGTACTTTTAAAGTACGTTGCATGTAATCTTTATCGTTAAGTTCTGAAATAGCATGATTCACATCATTACTTGCCATAACAACAAATCCAAAACCTCTTCTTTTACCAGTACGTTTGTCT
>NZ_JBFRVX010000127.1:0-2469 GCF_041475345.1 Vibrio sp. 10N.222.48.A3
TTACAGCTAATGATTTAAATCACTGTTATAGATAGGGTTAATGGTTATAATCCTTCCCATCAAATCAACCTAAAAAGCAGAGTCTTGTATCTATCTACATGCAGTGTTTCTTTCTGATTCGCTCAAGCATGACGCAAGAGACCGTGATGTTTACAGATGTCAGCAGGTGCTTTTTATTAACTTTTGGATTAACGAATGAAACCGAAATTTTGGAAATTATCTCAGGGAACACGAGAGTTTGATCTACGAGATATAATTGAATCGATTAACTCAGGGTTGGTGTATGTCCACAAAGATACCCGCGGCAAAGGAACATCATCAACATCGCAAGCAGAAGACTTTATTAGTGCCGCGATCGGAGACTATTTTTATTTAACGCATGGAAACGAAGGCATATACCTTCTTGGCCAATTCGTAGGACCGGCAAATTTGTTTTCAAAGTATGGAGATGGATGGTTAGAACGTGAGTTCAAGTTTATCTTCGCTTCAAATAACTCTAACTTCTATTCAGGGGAACACAAGTGGTGGGCTCCGAATGATAATTCTACTTTTACTCGTGTTCCTGAGCATGAGTTAAGTCTTTTTGAAGAAGAAATCTTGAGACCATACTTTGAAGTCACATTGAATGAGTTTGGGCTTTGATTATATACAAGACTTTGAGGGAGTTAGTTTGAAGTTATCCCTACCAAGCTGGGCAAAAGATGTAGCTATAGTCACAGTAATATTTGCGGCGGGTGGAGCTTACGTCGAACTTAAACTAAAAGTTAGTCAACTAGAGTCCGATGTACTTACTTTGGAAAAAAGCAACAAGAACATGACAAATGTAATTATTGCTCAGTATGGCGTTGATTGGCAAAAAAATATATCCGAAATAACTAATGTGGATAGTTGGAAATCTGAGGTTAACTCATCAATTGATGGACTAGATCCTAAAATTTCAGCTAACACCAAACTTATTGATTGGAATAGTAGTTGGGTAACCTCGATTCAAAACTGGGCAGTTCAACAAGATGCATTAATTCGTTCGAGTACACTCGATAAGTTTCGTGCTATAGCGGTTTATTCAAAATCCAAATCTCTGGAAACTTTTGAGATTCGTGTTAACAAACAACATGTCAAAGGTGCATTCTATAAACTAGGTGACAAAGTTTTGATCGAAAACCCTCATCCTCCAGCTAGGCAAGTTGAAGTTATTGTACAAGGTTTTATTAATGATCCTGCCAACTCAAATGTATTAGTTCAAGTGAATGAATCGCTTCTTTCTGAGTTAGGGTTAACTACATTATCGGGAAGGTATGAGTTGTTTGTCACCAATGATCCAGATGTTCTAAGGTGGAAGTCACTCAAGAACCTACGTAAAGAGCAAATGTTCGGTAAAAACAATTAAGCAATGACATTCGTTAAAGTGGGTATTTTTGAATTAATTTTAGTGTTTCTAGAAACGTGATTGAATGTAGATTACATCTTACTCACTATTATAGGTTACGGGGCGTTGAAAATCATGTCGTACAACGTTAAGAAAATAGAGTGTGATAGTAAAGGTACTCGTTATGGGATATTCATCGATACGGTCATGCTTCATGTTGAGTACCGAAGGACTAGAGCTACCGAAATTATTGAAGACCTTCAACGAGGTAAAGTTTTAGCTGAAATTATTACTCCTGACATTGCACGGGCGGAACAAAGAAAATGCAAAAATCTACTTGAAGCTGAAGGTAGAAAGACAAGTCGTCTTGCGTTGGAATTATATAATGTTAAAAAGCTAATACCTTCAAAAGAAGAAAAAAAACCACTTAACATAATATCTGAGCTAGTTGATTCGAACTCAGATACTAGTTCCAAACCGCCTACAAAGCTAATGCTTAAATATGACATGAATAGGATAGAAGGCTTGGAGTTGAGTGCATTGATTGAGGAGGTAAAAAGTAAGGGTTTTAGATACAGTAAAGAGCTATCTAATTACATTATTAGAAATAAGTTGAAGCAGAAATACCCCAACATATCTGGTGTGGTAAAAATGGAGAAATCAGGAGAACAGTGGAACTTTTCAGGAGGATTTCCAAAGCGAATTTATGGGATTATTTGTAGTGAATTAAACTTGTCTGATCAAGGTACTACTGCAAAAGCAGTTGGTTTCAAATCATTCAAAGAAATAGACGGCTTGTTTTAAATACGACTTATTAAAGAAGGGTAATTGCAACTCACGCTTCCAGTGAAATTGTGTTCTTATTTAACCCTAAACAATTGGGTAATAAACTTTAAAATTAATGGTAGGGAATTTATTGGCACGTTCAGAATCTAAGAGAAAGAAGCCTACAGAGAATATGGGGCTCATTTTATTCGATGAAGTTAGTGGCATTTGTCCTAAATGCACGAAGCCTCTTATGAAAAGAGGTAATGACCAAATGATTAAGCTATATGAAATCGCACATATTTATCCACATAGCCCAAGGCCACACGAGATATTAC
>NZ_JBFRVX010000128.1:0-12917 GCF_041475345.1 Vibrio sp. 10N.222.48.A3
TCACACCAAGGCCAATGGATTCACCTTTTTGGTTTTTCACCGAAATGATGTTGATTTTTTCTAGGAACCAGTTGCTTTCACGGATAGCCGCGATAATGCGCTGAGTACCATTAGGGCTCACGTTGAATTTCTCTGTTGCATCATCAACATCGTTTTGAGCGGCTACCGCTTTCACGTAAGCGCTGAGTTTTGTTTTTGTATGCTGTTGCATGTCTATTACCTAATCTAAAACGTTATGGATTGAGAACGTATCAACACTTATAAATAAGTATTGTCGTCATCACCTTCGCCTGCTAACTGGCGCTGCTCTTCATCGGTTAGCTTGCTGAGCTTTTCGATTTGACCTGTTAGGCTTTCTACCTGTGACGAAAGAGTCTCGACTTGACCTTTCAGCTCAGTCTCTTGACTGTTTCCTTCTGGTGTCGTGTCTTTTTCATCACCATTAGGGTTTTGTTCAGGGTTGTTTTGAGCCGATAGCTGAGTAACAAGTTGGCCTAATTGACCTGATAGAACTTGGTTTTGCTCTACGCTTGCTTCAAGCAGCTCTTCAATTTTTTTACTCATGTCGCCTTCTTCCTGTTGTTGTGAGAGCTGCTCAGGTTCTTCACCTTTTAACCAGCTAAAAAGTTTGTTCATTAACGAGCGCTCTTCAGTTGATAGCTCGATTTGTTCTGGGGCTTTCCCCGTGTAGTTGAGCATTTGCCCAGTGCATACATGCAGGGCTTTTTTCTCACTACGCTGCGCTGAAAGGTGTACTTGGGTTGTTCCTAATGATGCTGGCTCATCGGTAAATGCAAGCCCAGTTAGGTAAGCTTTTCCTGTTTTCGCAAAGTCTTCTAAATATTCACATGAGGTATGCAGTAGCTGCCCGTTTTCGATGTTGCGTAACAAGTGAGAATTGGGCTTCACTTCAACCCACAACTCGTTGCCACGCGCTTCCGCTGTTAACACCGAGCCACCTTTCCAGCTCCACTCAGAATGATCATCGTTGATACGAGCGGTGTACTTTTTCGGGTCGTAAGTTTCGGCAATATCATCAATTACCTTTTGAGGAATATCGCGACCATCAATGGTTGGTCCTGCGGTTAATACACAAATTGGCTCTGATTTGAACATGCCTAAACTCTCCTAAATTCGATGATTCCAATTTACCCAATGCCTCCGCCTTTTTGTATTTGTCCTAGTTCTAAACGCTTGATATAGAAATCGTTCAAGCTGAGTAATCACAAGCGCTGTAGCACTATGCAAACATGGAAAATAATGTTGTTAGCGAACCGCTATATACCGCCGACCAAACGAAAGCTTTGGGACTGTTTTTACGCCAACGTAAGCCTGCTGAAATTGCAGAAGCGGTTAGCGTAGCCACACGCACGGTTCAAAAATGGATAACTCAGTTTGATTGGAAGACGCTGAGGGATGACGCGCCCGTCGAATTAATGATGAGACAGCGCATTGCTTACTTGATGTGGGTTGACGAAAAGCTTGAGAGCCAAGAGCGTGAGCTCAAGATGTTACTCGAACAGCAATTCAAGCGTGATGAAGCTGAGCAAAGACGCAGCCGACCAGCTGGCCGAAGTGATGGTGAGCAAAAGCGTGGGCGTAAGTCGAATAAGGTGAAGAACGATGTTTCCCACATCACCAAAGAGATGTTGGATGAGTATCGCGAGAAAACCTTTTTCGAATACCAAAAGGAAATTCACGGCCATAAACAAAACGATGAGATCAATGAAACTCGCTTTTATCTTAAGTCGCGTCAGATTGGTCTTACGTTCTATTTTGCCTTTGAAGCGTTTGAAGATGCGGTGCTGACTGGCGACAACCAGGTGTTTATCTCTGCGTCGAAAAAGCAGTCGTATATCTTCAAAAACTACATTCGTAAATTTGCGCTAGAGATTGGCGAAGTTGACCTTAAAGGTAAGGACGACATCGAGTTAAGCAACGGCGCAAAGCTTGGTTTTATGTCGACCAATGTTGCGACCTCTCAAGGCTTTAACGGCCACATGTATTGGGATGAAGTGTTTTGGATCCCTCGCTTTGCTGAATTGGATGATTATGCAGGCGGTATGTCGATTCAGGCGCAGTTTCGCACCACTTACATTTCAACACCTTCCACCATGGCACATGAAGCCTACCCGAAATGGCAAGGCAAGAAAGAGCACGGTATTGACATCAGCCACAAGGCACTTAAAGCCGGTGCTTTAGGTGTTGATTTTATCTTCCGTCAAATGATCACGGTTGATGATGCGATTAAGAAGGGCGCGACCTTCTTCAACATGGATAAGCTTAAGCGTAAGTATCCGGTTAAAGAGATTTTCGACAACCTGCTGCGTTGTAAGTTTTTGGATGACAGCGCTTCATTCTTCTCATTGAAAGCATTACTGGCCTGTAAGGCCGACACGTCATTGTGGAAAGATGTCGACCACGACAAAGTAAGGCCAGTGGGCAATGCAGAGGTTTTGGTCGGTTATGACCCAAGAGGTGGCGGAACGGGTGAAAGCTCGGATGATGCAGGCCTTGTGGTGGCGTTAAAGCCTAAGCGCAAAGGTGGTGTGTTCCGACTGATTGAGCGAGTGCGCCTTAAAGGTTCTAGCTATGAGCAACAGGCTGACACGATTCGCAGCATTACCGATAAATACAATGTGGTGTACATGGCGATGGATACCAGTGGCGTAGGCTCTGCGGTTGCAGAGCTTGTTCGCAAGTTTTATCCCGCTTTGGTTGAGTTGGATTACTCACCCGAAGTGAAACGATTGATGGCGTACAAATCACGAGAAATCATTAACAGTGGCCGCTTACAGTTTGAAGCAGAGTGGGATGATCTCGTTCACTCATTCTTAATGATTCGCCAGCAAACCACCAAAGTAAGTAACCAAATTACCTTTACTTCCAACCGCAGCAAAATTGGCTCTCATGCGGATTTAGCCTGGGCGTCTATGCACGTTCTGCGTTGGGAGCCGATTGATATTAATAACGACACCGACACCACTGTCGAGTTCTTCTAGCCTAATTTTTGGAGAGACCAAGTGATAGAGATTGAATTTTCTAAACCCGTGAGCGTGATGAACAGCGACATTCTCAGTTATTTAGAAGTGGCGTTGGTTGATGGTTTATACGAACCACCGATCGCCTTAGACACCTTAGCCAAAGCACTGCGTACCAACCCAATGCATTCGAGTGCGATTGAGTTTAAGCGCAATACGTTAATGCATGCCATTTCGTTGAGTGGATTACTTTCACGCCAAGATGCAAAGCGCTTTATTCAAGACTACCTCACTTTTGGTGGGGCTCATCTTCAGGTGATTCGAGATTATAGAGGTTTAGGCGAAGTCGTTAAGCTCAAGCATTTACCGACACTTTACATGCGTAGGCGTGAAGACTTGGGTTGGTCGTATAAGCCAAGAGCTTACGACGATGATGGCCGTATAGACTACAAACATAACCAAGTGTTCTATTTGGGTGACTATGACGTTGCTCAAGAACTGTATGGTTTGCCGAGTCACATTAGCTCTTTGACCTCTATTTGGTTGAACGATGATGCCACTTTGTTTCGCCGTCAGTATTACCGCAATGGTAACCATGCGGGTTACTTGCTGTATATGAACGACCCTAACATGACAGATAAGCAACAAAACGAGATCAAAGAGCAATTGAAAGCTAAGGAAGGATTAGCATTTAAGAATCTATTTGTGAACGCTAAAGGTAAAGACTCCAACCCGCCAGAACTCAAGCCGATTGGGCAAGTAGAAGCGAAAGATTCTTACCGTGATGTGAAGAATCAGACCATGAACGAGGTGCTTTCGGTTCACCGTGTGCCAATCGAGTTGATGAGTATTCGACGCGAGAGTATTACGTCACTGGACTTGAATAAGGTGGATTGGATGTTCCACAAGAACGAGCTGCTACCGTTGATTGATATGATGCAAGAATTGAATGATGTTGTGGGGCAACAGGTTATTACCCCTAAAGAATATAAAAAGTTGGATGCGGCTTAGTATCGAGTATAGACAGATTCGTCTTTACTGCAGTGAGTGTTGCAGTTGTGCTCTTATCCAAGTTTGTAGCGATAAGAGCTTCTGAGCATTTTCAGCACAGGTTTGCAGGTTCGCTACATCTTCCGCTAAGACTTCGGCGTCTCGCTCGTAACCTGTAGCGGTTTTGGCGGCACCATCAGGGACGGTGGAGGGTTGCTGAATACCGATTGCTCTATTATGCGCTCGCACTGATTGGGCGCGGATGTGCATCCAGTCAGGATCATTAACAACGCACTGCTTATCATTGTTCTTTTGAGCATACTTGATCACCTCTTTTTCAATCTCTCGAAATTCAATACGAATATCAGGCTTTTGGTTAGCGAGTTTTACGGCTAGTTGAAAAGCCTCATCTTGTTTCTGCTCTACTTTTCCCCAGAGTACGTTTTGCGCTTTTAGTGCTTTGGCTTCGGTAGTTGTTACGCCGTAGTCATAAGAACAATAAGCGACACCGCTAAGAACGGAAGCAAAGGCAATGGCTTTAAATAGAGTTAGATATTGGGTCAACATTATCACCACCCATTCAAACAGACGTGTTGTTCTGTTGCTCGTCGTTTAGGAATACCGGCACAGTTACTTTGCTTGAGGCGGCAGTCTTTACCATTCACAAACACCCACCTAGGGTATTCATTACAAGCGCCTTGATGATCGCCTTGGTTAAACTTCTTCAATAAGGTGGAGCGTGTGAAGTTACCTGCACCAAGGTTAAAGACAAAACTCACCATCATGTCGTATTCACCTTGGCTTGGTGTTTGGGTGATGTGTTTATTGACGACACGCTCAGCGGCAGCAACATCTTTAACGAATAGCTCAGCGGCTTTCTGCAATGTGAGTTTGGTGTTTTCCGTTACGCCCTGCGTATGACCTAACCCTGCAGTCCAAACATCAGCACTGCATTGGTAGGGCTTCAGCCTACAGCCTTCTTCATTCGCTACATGGCTAAGGCCGTTCTCACTGATTATTAGCTTTGAATCAATAGTAAAGACAATGGCAAGAACGGAAGCCACAGAACACACCACCGCCTGTATTGCTTTGGTTTTTAGGCTCATGCTGAACCCTCTTTTTGTGAGTTCAATTTGTCTAACTGCGCTTGGCTGAGTTTGGTTGCAATCGCGTAGTGACGAATCGCCATGATGCCAGCGCCAATACCGACCGCAACAGACAACACTTGGAGTACGTCATTCACGCCAAAACTGATTAGGGTTGCACTAATGGAAGCTAAGATTTTCTTTAGGCCAGTGACATCTAGTAGCGATACGACTAGTGCCTTTGCCTCTGATTCATTCATTGATTTCTCTCTTATGGCTAGTTAATTAGTTCCCCCATAAACAGTGTATCTAGTTGAGTTTTAAAGGGGACTTATGGCATTTCTAGTGTCGAGATATAGAAGTTCAGGGGGCAAGAAAGAGAAAACCCAGCGTGATGGCTGGGTTTAAATAGGGTTGGGATTAGTTGGCAGGCGGTGTTGGCCAAGGGTTTTCGGCTTTGATTTTCTGTTTGGCAGCTAAGGCTTGCAACTTCAACTGTCGTGCCTCTGTTTCCTGTCCTTCGTCCATAAGGTCCATCGCTTCCATTTTTAGTGGGTCACACATACGAGAATAAAGCTGTCGTCTTATCTCGTCAGTTTGGTTGTACTCGGCAACGTACTTGTTGCTTTGGTTGGTTACCCAAGCGTTGTTAATCCACTCGTCCCATTGTGTGGTTGGCTCGTCTTTTGTGTAGTCGTCAGTGATTAAAGACGCATCATCAAAGTCTTTGGGTTCGTGAGTTTGCTTATGATAAGCCGTAACCTCAACAAACTTAGGTTCTACCGTCCACGTTTGACTTTGCTCATCAAACTTAGCTTGTTCGGTTTCTGAATCTAACTCAGGAACCTCAATGAACGTGGCTAGCTGCGGCAATAGATAATCGTCATAGCCATCAATTTTATGGACTGGACGCTGACCGATATATTCAAATGTATCGCAATCGTAGAAATAGGCCGTTTTCATTACATCCACCCCCTGTGAATTTTAGCTGCGTAGTTGATTGAGTGTGGGCGGATTTCATGTGCTGTCGGGAGTTGTCTCGATGCATCAATGTCTAAGCCATAATTAGCGCCAGGGTCTGCACCTGGAGTGCCGATCTTAGCTGGCGTGCTACCGTAAATAGGCGAACCAAAGATACCACTTTCACTAACCACGGCAGCGCGATAAAACGCAGAAGTTGAGCCAGTAAAATTCCGAATTGCATCGCCTTGATACTCACCATGCGCCACACCTGCCGGAGTCGCACGTGTGTAAGCTCCGACTAAGTGGGGGTTAGGTCTGGTGAATGTGGTTGAACCATCACCGGCTCCCCAATACGCCGCGTACTTTTTCTTATTCGAATCTTTCAAAGCTTGGCTTATCAGCAAACCTGTTTTCTGAGCATGAGCCCAAAGCAGCGCATCGGTCGTTCTGGATAATGGCGCTCCATCCAAATCAACCCATCCCGGTCTTGGATTTGGGTCGTCAAATAATAGAGTCTCACCGCAACGGAGTGCTAACAGCTCCTTTTTGAGCTTGGAAAAGTGAAGCCCTAACAACTCCGTTTCCGTCACATACTGATTGTGCTTAAAAATGACCTGTCCAGCTTGCCCCGAAACCGCAGCTTTTAGAGTGACCATGCCACCAATGCCTTTTGCCAAGGCAATCACTGGGGTTTGGCAATCCACGATGGATTGGCCTGCGGTATCTACAATCTTGATTTGATAGAGGTACTCATTGAAGTGCGTTTCAATCGGTAGGTTGAGCACAAATGTCAGTACGCCATTGTCATCGTAATAACTGGCTTCGATTGTGTCAGTATGGAAAACAGACAAGCTCGCAGGTGGCGCGTTGTGGGTTAATGCCCCTATGAGCTGAAACTTTTTCGCGGTCTGTTTCAGGTTACTTTTGAGAATGCTGATCCCGTGCTGAGTTGGGATACCTTGCAGCGTGCTCATACGGTGTCTCCTATTTCAAGTTGCCAGGTTATGGCAGTGCAGCACAGAAAAGGGGCTTCAGCTTCTAATTCAAGCTGAGAGCTAAACTCTGGCTTCATGGTTAAGGCCGTAGCCAGTTCAAATTGTGTATTTGCATCAAACGGATAAATCCAATGAAACTCGGTGTGTGGCAGTCGTTTTTCTTCTAACGCTTTAAAGGCCGCGTCATTGTTGTAGCTGTACAGGTTTATCTTGATGAGGTTTGGATTCGCGATTTCATCAAAAACTACACCTTTAGAGCCCATCGTCATCAAGAGCCGTTGATAGTCGGAAATCTTCCAACCAAATTGCTGCTCTTCAAACTCAGTTAATAGCGACAGTTCAATATCGTCATGGGTTTGCTTGAAGTCTTTGGCCATGCCTTTGATGGTGTTAGCCAGCTCGACGTTCTCGGTGTCTTGCCAATACTCGCCTTTGGGTAATAGCCCACGGTAGGCGTTTTCAAAATCACCGGCACTGTAGTTAATAATTAAGTCGGCGGTGTCCACGTTACGCCTCCTAGTACATGTATCTGGTTTTTACCAATGGCGACCTCACCAACAGGTGTACGAACAATGAAGTTGTTGGTCACGGTTGAAGTGGTTAACACAATTTCAGTGTTGGTGATGGATTCAGGCTTTTGGGTTATCGGGTCAATTTTGCCCATTTTCCCTTTTACGAGATTTTCCAGTGCAGTGACTACATCATTACGTATGGCTTGGTCTTGAATGCCTTGTATCTCGATGTTGAGTGGCACTTGGTTCGGTAGATGAGCGATTGGGTGACAACCTGCCAGTCGATTTCGCTCAAAGGTGTCTTGCACTAACTTGACCACTCCTGCGCTTAAGGTCGGGTTGTTTTCTCGCGCACCGATATACACTTCCACCATGCCTCGCTGTGGGGTGTTGTCGAGCGCCCAGGCAAAGTCCACATCGGAGTGAGCAGACACGGCCCAGGCTTGGTAATCTTCTGATTTACCGATGAGCTCGTTCTTCTCAAACGCTACGATCACTCTTGAACGCCAGTGCTTGAGTTCTTCAATGTTCGCGCCACCTGTCACGCCTTGTGAAACCACACGGTTTGGATCAATTCCGCTGAGCCCTTTGCTTAGCGTCAGTATTGCGCCTGCAGGTAAGTTGCTATCAATACCCGATTTAAGCGCGATGATTTCGACGGGAGAATTGCTGTATTGTTCTTTGGTGGTTTCATACTCGTGATTGGCATGCGTTAAGCGGGTGCCTTTTTTGATCACCACAGTGCCGCCAAGCTCTGTGAACTGCACTCGACCCGTTGCGAATGTTGGCAGTAGTCGAGGGGCTTTATGGCGATTGGCGTGTAGGTATAACCACTCTTCAGAGCAAGTCTCTGGATGCAGCTGCCTGAACAGCAAATCTTGATAACCATATTGCCCATAGCTGACACCCGCAATGGCAGCGGCTATCCCTTTGGTTGCTGGGTTGTTTTGCCCTGTCGCAGACACCAGATTGGCTTCTGCGCGAGCTATTAACTCATCTAAGCTTCTTTGTGTACTCATTGGTTAACCTTTGAAAGTGGAACATCGAACTGAGAGCCATCAGTTAGGGTGATCATCACATTGCGACCCATTTGGTTTGGCTTCTCTCGCCATACTGAAACTTCAACTGCTTTGGCGTGGCCATCGGTAATGAGCCAAGCAAGCGACTCTTCACAAAACCGTTTCGCGAGGCTTAATGTTTCGTCTGTGAGCTTTGCTCGTTTGAGCGTCCAATCACGAGAGCCGACCACGTTTATCAACTCATTGCTCCAAGTGCCACCGCGCTCATTACTTGCCATACGGGCGCGATCGTTTTGAGTCGATTCGGCATAGTTGTAAACACTCTGAAGCACAGCATGGGTTAGCCCCTCTTTAGAACTGAGTGGTGCCGTTAGGGCGGTTAAATTGAAATGACTCATCCTTTATTTGGCCCCTTGGTGGTTCTGTTTGTCCCGTCGTCTTTGTAGTCGTGGTCGTGGTTTTCACTGCTGACTCCTGCGAAAGTACCACCTTGTTTACCTTCCACTTTTCCATTAGCAGTGATATTCCCACCAACAGTGACATTACCTGTGAATTCGCTTTCAGGAGTATCTACCAACAACTTGGTTGGTGATGTCACCTTGATGCCTTGGTCTGTGAAATGAACAAGGTTGCCTTTGTCATCGAGTATCGCAACTTCACCAGGCTGCAAATCTATTTGGTGGCGTTCGTCTTCTACGTTTACGGTGATGCCGCGAGATGTGGTTCCACCAATGAAGAGGTTGTAAGTTTTCGCACCTGGTAGTGGGCGACTCATAAACCCGTAGTTGTGCACGCGTTTTATCTTGTCGTTGGTTCGGCCTGTCGCGGTCTTGATTTGTAATCGGCCTGTGGTTGCACCTGTGACAGTGCCGGTGCCAATCACGTTTTTAATTCTGGCCATTAATCGCTGTTGCTGCTGCAGAGCACTAGACATAACTTTGCTCCTTAAACGGTCTGAATAACTCAACCGACGTTTCCGTAGAGCTTTCAGACACAGATAGGCCAAGCGACTTGATCACCAACATCTCACTGAAGCTTTGCTCTTGGTCAGCGACTCGAATCACACGGTTTAATCCATCAATGGCCAACTCAGGGAATATGTCGGCAATCGTGTTTGATGCAGTCAGGCTTTGAGCAATGGCAAGGTTGCGCTCATATTTAGCACGAGACAGGCAAGCTTCACGGTTTTGTAACTGGTCACAGGTGATCACCATAGTGCGTGAGCTATCGACGTTTGGGTTGATGACCTGTGCGCTTGCGTCATCCCATTGGCCTTGCACATCAATGGTGTGGAATTGCTGATTGAAGGTGCGCTTGATGTTCAGGCTATCGATGTTATTGCCCGTTTCTAGGCCTATGTTACTGATAGTTGCATGTGCGGTGTTTTCAATGGTTAACACGCCACTGCGCTCAACCAACATAAAACCTTGCTCTCGAATGAGTTGCGCCACGTTCTCTACAGGGGATTCCGCATTTATCTGAAACTCGGGGATGACTGGCATACTTTTCACCAGACTTTTCACTTTCAAACCAAATGGCTTGGCGACATGGCGAAGTAGCTCTTCCACGTTCAAGTTATAAAGCGCGTCCATCGTGATACGCGAATCAATCATGTTGGCACTCTTTGAACGGCCAGAAATGGAAACAGCGTGAGCGCTTGAATCGGTGTTTGAATCCACACCATCAATCTGACCAATCAGAATCGACTTGTCGTTAAGGAAGAACTCAACCGACAACGGGCTTTCAATACTCATAGGCTCAATTGAGCAACTGAACGTATGGGCCAGCTGTTCTATGGAGTAGTTGAGATTTGCTTGATAGAAGGTGCGCGGCTTACCATCAATGTGCATCGTTAGCGTGTTCATGACACATCCCTTACGGCAATGTCACCACGAATGAAGAGCGGGTGCTGCAGTGCATTCATTTTGGTGATGACTTTTTCTTGAGTGAACTCATCGTGCGCAATCGCCAGCGAAGATTGAAAGCGTGGTGACTGCACCGTTCTATGGGGCGCGGTACCGCTGATCACTTTATCTTGCTGAACCTTCACATTGCTTTTCAATGTAGTGACTGCATCGAACAATTCTATGCTTTCAAGCGTCGACACTTGGGTGGTGTCTTTGATGCGCTCATCGATACCGACAATCAAAGTCGACAGGTCATTCTTGATGGTTTCAGGCTGCTTAGCCGACTTCGTAATATCAAAGCGGTCGCCTTTTTCTAGGTGTGTGATGTCTTTGTTCATCTTCACTGCGCCCGTCACCATCTGCACATTGTGGTGTTGAGTTGGCGTGTCCGGTTTCACTTCACCTAGCAGTAAAGCTTGAGCACTGCGCGAGTTGTCTACCGCTTCATTACCTGAGTTTGGCTCGGCTTGAACACCATCGGCCACCGCATCCACTGACGCAGAAAACAGATCAGCGAACTCAGTTGGATTGGTGCTGAGGCTGCTCACTGCAGAGAACGCTTTGTTGATGGCGTGGTTAATGTCTTGAAGGCTTTCATCTTCAAGCTTTAAGCGGTTGGTGATGTCGACCAACACGTTCAGTGCGCTGATGGCATCATTTTGAACCCGGTGAATGTTCGATACATCCAAGCCTTTAACTTGTTTTGCGAAAGAACGCTTCGACAATCTCTCGACCATGTTGGCCTGCGTTTTTGTGCGAACGGAAGTCGGTGCAGTGATGGAAGGGGAAGAGCCAGCGCGAGCAAACTTCAGGCTCAGCGTGACCAAGCCTTTTTTGGTACTGATGCTTTGCGATACGTCTTCAAAGACAAGCGGCAGTTCACCCAACCAAGGATGCTCTAGTTCGCCTGTTGGTGTTGCTTCTAGGTTTTCAATGAGGGCATTGGCATCGGCCAGAGAACTTGAGCCCACAAACACCGCTTCAATCGTGTAGGTACGGGCTTTCGTTCCCATAACTTTGATGTGTGGTAGGTCAGAGTAGGGGATTTCGCTCACTTGCAAGCGCTTACCACCATCAAAGGCGATCGAGAGGATATTGAGCTTAAGCCCATTCCATCTAGCGTGCTCGTACTGTCGTTCCCACATCAAAAAGCCACCAACTACAGAAGAAAATCAGAATTAGGCAGCGAGAATAAAATGAGTGATGGAGTAGGGCGCTCAGGCCTTGTTCGGACTCACCCTCCCCTCCACACCAAAATTCCGCACTGCAATTATGCGATCTTAGAACCGCATTTCATTTCGGTAGTTGTATTGGAACACAGCCCCCGATGTATCTACATCGAGGGCTGTTTTAGATGGGGGATTTAGAGATCGTCTAAGATCGTTTTTGTGCGTAACTTCGAAATTTTCTAAACATTAACCAAAATATTATCTGAGTTACGTGAGTGGATGCCTACTTCTTTAATTGAAGGTGTCATTGCTTCAACTTGGTAAAATTCCACGCCAGTTTGTGTGTCAAACTCAACGTTGTATTCAATGCTATCGGAATCACCTTCTGTTTCATCACCAAAAATAACATAATTTATCCCACCTTCTAGCTGAGATGATTTAAAAATAATACCGTCAAACATTCCGTTATCATAGTTACGAATGGTCTCCGCAAACATTTGAGTCTGAATATAATTTAGACTAGTCGCTCTAAATGGCTTTGATATGAGTTCGTGCAAGGTATTTAGCAAATACCCATGTTGATAGAACTTATCTTGTTTAGGGCTTGTCAGAATGCTTGCACTCTTTAGTTTTGCTGAATCTAGAAGTGTAAAATCAAAAAAAGTAAGCGTTTTCTTAGTGATGAAGCTCCCTACAGCAATGGTATCACCCACATATGGACGAATTTCAGCTATGGCTGTTTGGGGATTATTTGCTGTATACATAAACGATATTCCTGGAGGGCTCATCCGATTATTGGCAGCAAGAAGACTAGGAGGAGCTCCAAGCAACTCACTAGGTTTTCTTTGGAAACTCTGTCTATGTTTATCGTCGGATGTTAAGCGACCTCGATACAAAGTGGTACCTTTTTTGATTACCCGTTTGACGGAGTTATACTCATCATTCTCCTCCTCATGTTTTTTATCGATACTATATATACAAGTGCGAATTAAATTTTCAAAAAAAACAGTAGCTCGCATGTGAGTAAATCGACGAGAATGCTTTAGCTCTCTAGATAACTCATCCCAATCCACCTTAGCTTGATGTTTGCAATTTTCTATAAACGTTTGGTCTACATGGGATTTATAGATCCCATTACGTTTAAAGAAATCAGCATTTTCTTCGCTTAGTAAGTCGGCAACTTTTTCCAATACGTCTTGGTTATCAATAGTAAATCGTTTGATAACTTCTTTAAGAGATATTACATCAGATTGAGAATCGCTAACTAGATGATAATGATCTGGGATTTTCCTATTT
>NZ_JBFRVX010000129.1:0-6465 GCF_041475345.1 Vibrio sp. 10N.222.48.A3
ATGTTGATGTCTCCATTTTAAAAAGATATTAACAAGAAGAAAAAAATATTCAATGGCGGTTTTAAAATGAATAATAAAATTCCATATACGAGCTACTCAGGAAATTCGGAACACTTATGTAAAAAAGGTGATGCAGTTGAATTTATTCAACCTTGGTACACGCCAATTTCTACCACACCAGAAAATACCGGTATGGCGGTGGGCGGAATTGGTAACACATTTACACTGACGCCAAACGGAAAAACACCAAATTTCAGCTTTATTCCGGGAATATTTGTCGATTGTTCAGAGCAAGTTATTAATTTTAATGATTTTTATGCGTCAGTGATGAATGTGCCAACCATCGACACGCTGCAAGTTTTTAATGAACAAGAGCTAAGCGTTCACCTGAACTTCTATCCTGCTTTGTTCGATGGAAAAAAGATTGAAAGTAGAGAAATGTCGAATGCGATTAGTCTCATTCAAACAGCATTAAAAAATGGTCGCTTCTACCAAGAAAATAAAACTAACTTTACAAAATGGAACGTTGAATTTTCAAATAAGACTCAATTGTTGATTGAAGAAGATTCATCTTCAACTATTTGTCAATTATATGTAGCCTTAGATTTCTTTAATGGTTTATTAATAAATGATACAACGAGATTATTATCACTCACTGCGGGTAATAATAATGATATGGATAGTATCAATGGCAGTGATATAGATAGTGTTAATGGCAGGGATATAGAATGCCAAGCTTTATATCCACTGGCTGAATATAAATACAGTAGCTTCGAAGATATTAATATAAAGCGTAAGGTAGTCTCTCCGATCGTTAAAGAGAACAAACGCCTTTGCTCTTTACCGATGCATTGGAATCACTTCGAATTAACCAATAATTCATCGCAACCACGCGTGATTACGCTTGCTCAGCCGCTACAAAACTTGATTGGCTCTACCTACCAAAAAGGCCGTGATGGCATTCAGGATTCGGCATGTACCTTGTCTCAAAATCCGATTGCTCAGCAGCATGAAGTGGTTAACTTAAAAGGCGAAAGTCACAGTTTTACGGGTGTTCAATTGTCTAGCCAATCGCCTTATCAAAGCGATATTGAAGGCGAAGTGGTGTTTGGTGTTCAAGCGGATAACCATTTGACTGAATCTGGTAAGGTTTCGATTTCTGTCAAACCAACGCTTTATACCTCTAAGACTGCTCAGCAAACAGAGTTCGCACTGAAAACAGGCCGTACCAACGCTGAATTCCAAACAGGAATTTATACGGGGCGTGAAGCATTGAGCGCATTGGTTGTTGTTCAGGTTGAATTAGAAGCGGGTGAGTCTGTTGACCTGCGTTTTGCACAGGTGATGGCTCACAGCAAAGTCATGCTTAATGGTTGGCACTCAGATAAGGCTTACACGCAATTTTACCCGCAAGTAAAGCCTGCATTACCTATGTTAGAAGACATGTTGCCAAAGCTCGAAGCCATTGAGCAGCAGATCGTCGCACAACAAACAACTTTCTTAGAGCAAGCTCAAAACAAGATCTCGCAGCCTGAATCGGCACTTCGCTATGCGACGATGGCGATGAACTCATTGTCGTTCTTAGCGGAATCAACGGTATGGGACAAAGAAGATAAGTTCTTAGTAAAAGAGTGTGTCGACTACCCATTCTTTAACTCTCTGGATGTGTACTTCTACGGCTCATTTTCGCTGCTTTATTTGCTGCCTGAGCTTGATGGCTGCGTGATGAAAGCGTTCTCGAAAGCCATTTTGGCGGAAGACTTTACCGAGCGCCGATACTGGGAATACGAAGCGACGCCTAATGCAGAATTGATTGATGACAAGTACCAAGGCGTACGTGCCATTCGAGGCGCGGTAATCCACGACTTGGGCAGCCCATTCGACATCCAGCCTGACGCGTACAGCTGGCACAACGTGAAAGAGTGGAAGGACTTAGCACCGAAATACATTCTGATGGTGTACCGCCACTATCAAAACACACAAGATATTTCTGTGGTTAAAGAGTGCTGGCAGGCCGTAACAGAGAGCATCGATTTCTTATCGAACTTGATCGCTGAAGGCGATGATTTGCCGCTAACCCGTGGAACAGACGATACCTTTGATAACCTAGCTTCTCACGGCATCTCTATTTATTGTGCGAGCCTGTGGGTTGCTGGCTTGCAAGCCGCGAGCGAACTTGCTCAATTGATGGGTGAAAGCGAGCGAGCTAGCGGTTACTTAACGCGTTCTAAAAAGGCGTTGGCAACCGTTGAGCAAAGCTTGTGGGATGACAAAGAGGGTTACTACCACTTCTTCGTGACGCCAGTTCAAGCCAAGCATTTAACAGGTGAAGGCTATCAAGCTCTGGAAACCTTAGGACTTTCATTGACTGGTGATGCGATTGCTGACAAGAACACGCTCAATACCTATCTCAATGAAACGGATACTTCCATCAGCATCAGTAAGGTATCTCAAAGAGTCTCTAAGAAACGCTTGCTGAGTGAGACGGCGCCACAAGCCTTTACTCAAGAATACTTAGATTTAGTGCCAGATTCCGACAACAGCTTTGGCGATGCCTTGTTGGCTGACAGCTACCTAAAGCTCATCGGTTTAGAAGGTATTTTCCCGCAAGAGAACATCCAACGCGCACTAGACTATGTTTATAAGCATAACTTCGAAATTAACAGCCCTAAGCTTGGGGTTGCGAATATGACGTTGGCCGATGGTTCGCCGCATGAGGCATTTCAGGCTCAAGATGTGTGGATTGGTGTGCAGTTTAGTGTCGCAACGGCGTTGAGTCTGGCAGGTAAAAACCAGCAAGCAGAAACATTGATGGATACCGTGTATACCGCACTCTATGACTATTCAAAAATTCCATTTGCAGCGCCAGAAGGGTTCAATTGCTCTGTGTCTGTCAATGAGGCAGATCTTATAGAAGCATTTAAATTGACGCAAAATGATGCGAAAAACTGGCTAAGTGTACTTAAATGTCAAAACTGTGTGCTGTCTGACGGTCGGATTAATCCAACCTTGACGAAAGATACTGATAATTTTGTTAAAATGGTGAGCGGTGAAATTCCGTTAGAAAAGCTGGCAGGCTTACACAAATGGTTACTGAGTACTGGCTTGAAATATACGGCTGGTCGTTACTTCAGACCGGGGATGATCTTCGCTTACATGTATTAACTTAATGACACGAGTTTTAACGAAAGCAGTGGTATGCAGGTAGAAACTGATGGGGAGCTTAAAGCTCCCCGAATGTCACTTGATTAGGGATTCGAGATGCGCACTAAAACAAAAAAAACAACAGTATACGATGTAGCAAGACTGGCTGGTGTTTCTCCCAGCACTGTGTCTCGCTTCCTTAATCGAACCACTTATGTGTCTGACGATAAAAGCCAAAATATTGAGCAAGCGATTAAAGACACTGGCTACAAACCTAATTTTCAAATGCAAGAAAACACCAACCGACGTTCACTCACCATTGGTGTCTTGGTGCAACACCCTGACAGCCCTTATACCAGTCGTATTCTCAATGACATGGAGAAAACACTGATCGCTCAAGGCTATTCGTTAGTGATCGCGACAGGGCATTGGCAGAAAAAGTTAGAAATGCACGCGTTGGAGTATCTCGCAAAAAGTAACGTGGATGGCATGATCATCGTGACAGGAAGCATTACTCAGGAAGAGATTGCCAAGTATGCACAAGACATTCCTATCGTGATGGTTGGCTACGATTTTGTTGAGAATAATGTCCGCTCCATCAACATTGATAACGTGTTGGGCGGCTACATGGCAACCTTACATTTACTGCAACAAGGGCATGTGAATATTGCTCATATTAAGGGGCTTTCAACTCAACCTGATTCGGGAAATCGCTTTGAAGGCTATAAGAAAGCACTTCAAGAGGCGGGTATTAAAGTGATGCCAAAACTCGTTAAACAGGGTGATTTCAGTAGTGAGTCAGGCTACGAGAAAACGGTAGAGTTGATTGAATCTAAGGTTCACTTCTCCGCCTTGTTTGCTGCTAATGACCAAACGGCTTACGGTGCGATTAAGGCGCTGTCTGACCACGGTTATAAAGTGCCAGAAGATGTGTCTGTGATTGGGTTTGATGACTTGCCAACGTCGAAGTATTTTACGCCAGCGTTAACCACCTTAAGGCAGCCGATTGAAGAGATTGGCGAAGTGTGTGCTCAGTCGATCTTGAACTTGTTATCTGGCGAACGGCATGAAGCTCGATTGCCACCCATTGATTTAATCGTCAGAGAGTCGACCAAGTCTCTGTATCGTTAATTTCAAGGCAAGCCTCAAGGTGGTGCGCCCGTGATGATTCGCTTCGGGACAAAAGCAAGTTTGAGAACAGCAGAGTGAAGGCTTTCCAAGCATACGATTCAAGCCGGATAGAAGTAGTCAAGATAGTTTTGAAGTAACCTACAGGTCCTCACCGGAGTAGCAATATCGCCCAGCATCTTCATCACTCATCCAGTAATTATCAATATAGATCCTTGCGCTTGAAGGAGACGAGTCATGTTCATTTTTAAACACTAAAACGTCTTGAAATCCATATTGACGCAGATTGCCTTTGATGTAAGAGCCTGAATTCAAGCCAGAGTATGGAGGGTAGGCCTCAGCTAATAACCAACCCTTTGATGTATTAATCGCCATGTGATCATTTTCACATTCATAATGGTCATTTGCTATATATCCCCATTCTTCACTAGCATAGATCTTTGTGGCACCAACGCAGAACAAAAGAGCAATAATAGCTTTGATTTTAGAGTTTTTCATAATAATCTCATATGTAGAATTGAATGGATTGGCACGCGCTAATCATTCTATCTCACTTTCCGCAGACTTAAATTATCACTATCTTCTGGTGCATCGCTCATTCAAATATCTCCATCTTTCTCGCAATCATTTGCAAGAGGACATTTGAAAAAAGCTAGTAACTTCTACGGGGCAATAGTGATCATTTTTGTAATTATTTTCATCTGGTTACACGAATCGATCTGGGACAAAAGCGTCTTAGTTTAAAAGAAACTTAGGTGGCTCAATTAAGAGAGGTTCTAAAACGTTATAGGCTCTCTCTTTGGCTTTTTGGGTCGCGTTTTCAGCTGTTGCCGCTAGGATGATATCTCGTTCTTCTGCTGTAACGATAACAGTGAAAAAAATCGCTTCGAGGACTCTATATGGATATTGATTGGGATTGCCTTTAACAACCGAAAACGGGAACATTTTCGTTAAAGACATCAATTCTTGTGAGGCTCGAGTAGCGCGGGTGCCTAGTATAAAACCTATCGTTTGTGCGTAATCTTTGATCGTTGTGAAAGCAGTGTCATTGGCACTTTCTTCGACAATCACACCAAAATCTTTCCAGTTAACAAACGTCAGATCTTCAATTCTCTCAAACATTTATTAGTTTCCTCTATAGACCGTCATTTATAATCACATAAGCTATTAGGCTAAATGTCTCCATATGGATACACTGTCCCATGAGTTTTTAACCGAATCAATAATCATGAATTCTTTATCTTTAACAAAATTACAGGCAGATTTGCTAGCAAGTAGATTGGAAAAATCCGGGTACATTTCATCGGAAAGGAAAATGTACGTCCGTTATTCTACATCCATTCGAGGAGACTCGGTATTCATACATCACAGTCTAGATGTCATTCGTTGCCGAATTAACACTGCTGCGAGTGGAGTGCTAGAGTCAACGTTTGGAAAACCCAATGGTAAAACCCCAGAGAGTCAGGATGACGGTAGGATGTTGAGCTGGTTTTTTAATGGGTATACGGGAAAGTCGACGACAACTCTTTAGTACTTATAGGGTGAGGTTATTTGTATCGCCCCACAGTCTAGACTTATGCCACTGTTTGGGACAGAAGCGAGATGTCCATAGCTAACAGCTTTCCTGCTTCAAATGTGGAAGGTCACTTACAAAACGTGGGCACAGATTTAGAACTTCACTTTTACTGTTTCACATCTGCCTTCAGTATTTACACCACCCTTATCGTCAAAAATTACAATATTACCGCTCGTACGTTCGATCACCATTTGTCTGATAGCTTTAGTAAAGTAGTTTCCCGTGTACTCGTAACCGTATTCACTATACAGGACAATACGGTCTGGCTTCATTTCGTACCTCCATGGAAGAGTAACCGTCGACGTCAATCCCATGTGCTCATTTTCTAGCCTTTTACCATCTATGGCTACAGTATGAACCCATGCATGCTGGAGTTTAGCTAACCACTAAGTTTGCAGCATAACGGTTGGTTCATCATTACCGTGCTTAACTCTGAATACTAATGGCGGGACTTCAATAACTTTATCATCATGCGTCATGTAAGTTGACTTTTCTATTCCGCACTCTAGGTAAGGGATTTTCTCTGTTTGAGATGAGGCTGAGAATAAGGTTAGTGCACTGATTAAAAAGAGTTTTTTAACAATAATGTACTTCTGGCAATGATTCTTCTAAGAGGC
>NZ_JBFRVX010000130.1:0-3854 GCF_041475345.1 Vibrio sp. 10N.222.48.A3
GAAGTACTTTAGTCATTGGTTATTCCATCAGTTATTGGATAAAAAGCGATTTTTAGTGTGCCTTCAAACTTAGGATAGGTAAAGAGCAAAATACCCCGCACAGGCGAGGTATTGAATAGTTTTTGCGTTCGATCGGCGTTGCCGTATGACGTTATCTTTCTGTTACGATCTCACGAGAGAAGACTTTTTCGCAGTATTTACACTTCAATCGAATATCTTCTTTCTTTTCAAAGATCTTAAAGCTGCTTTCAACGGGTTCATTGTGAGTAATACAGTTGGTGTTTGGACACTCGAACACATCGTTGATTTGCTCAGGAAGTTCTAGTGGTAGCTTCTTAACTACTTCGTAATCTTCGATTTGGTTTACGGTCGCGTGAGGCGCGTAAAGTGCTAACTTGCTCGCCTGTTCTTCAGTGATAAACACATTCTCTATCTTGAGCAGGTCTTTACCGCCTAGAGCAGAGGATGGCAGGTTTAGGCCAATCGTTACTCGCTGATTAGAGTTATGCATGTCGAACAGTTTGAGTACCTTGATCCCGATGTTGGCTGGGATATGGTCGATAACCGTTCCGTTCTTGATTGCTTCAACTTTTAATTGAGTCTCTTTAGACATGATATCTCTCCTCTACAGCGTTTCGTTAAGAACAAGGGCTAACAATGCTTCACGTGCGTAAACACCGTTCTCAGCTTGCTGGAAGTAGTAAGCGTAAGGCGTTTTATCGACATCAATCGTAATTTCATCAACACGAGGAAGAGGGTGAAGAACCTTTAGGTTATCACGTGCATTTTCCAACATCGGAGCCGTCAGGATGTACGCTGATTTGATGTGCGCGTATTCCGATTCATCAAAACGTTCTTTTTGAACTCGAGTCATGTACAGAACATCCAACTCTGGAATCACATCTTCCATGTCTGTCAGCAGTTGGTACTTAATACCCGCTTCATCAAGCTCTTCACAAATGTAGTCAGGCATCGCCAGTGCTTCTGGAGCAACGAAGTAGAAACAGATGTTGTCGAACTTCGCTAGTGCTTGAGTTAGTGAGTGAACCGTACGGCCGTACTTAAGATCACCAACGAATGCAACGTTAAGGTTGTCGAGGCGGCCTTGAGTTTCGGCGATAGAGAACAGGTCTAATAGCGTTTGTGTTGGGTGTTGGTTTGCGCCGTCGCCCGCGTTAATCACAGGTACACCGTTAGAGAACTCAGAAGCCAGACGCGCTGCGCCTTCTTGGGGGTGGCGCATTACGTAAGCATCAACGTATGAAGAGATAACCTGTACTGAGTCTGCCAGCGTTTCGCCTTTCTTCGCCAGTGACGTGTTACCACCGCTATCGAAACCAATCACATCACCACCGATGCGCTGAATAGCCGTTTCAAAAGAGAGACGAGTTCGCGTTGAAGGTTCGAAGAAGCAGCTTGCAACAACTTTGTTCTTGATGAGTTCTGGGTTTGGTTCAGCTTTAAGTTGACCTGCCGTTTGAACAATTAATTCTAGCTCTTCACGAGAAAGCTCTGGAATTGAGATGATGTGCTTTTGATAGAGCGAATTCGCCATGATCTTCTTCCCCACAATAATGTATTGGCCATAAAAAAGCCCCCCATAATGGGAGGCTTTAAAAAAGTGCTGAAAAGCAGAATAGACGGCCTGGCAAGCATGCTAGCTTGCGAGCAATATTTGGTGTCTTCACAATTTTATTATGTGTTTTCACAATATCATTATGTTTTATCACAACATTGCTTGGCGTCATTTTCACTACTCTCAGACAAATTGCCGAGAATTATACGCTTTCAATTTGTGAGCGCAAGCGATTACATCAAGCTTTGTTTACTTTCATTATTCTCTATTGGCCAAGTGTCGCGACCATTACTGCTTTGATGGTGTGCATGCGATTCTCTGCTTCATCAAACACAATTGAGTAGTCGGACTCAAATACTTCGTCTGTTACTTCCAAACCGTTCATTCCATATTTGTCTGCGACTTGCTGGCCGATCACGGTTTCATTGTTGTGGAAAGCTGGCAGGCAATGCATGAACTTCACTTGAGGGTTACCTGTGAGCTTTATGACATCCATATTCACTTGGTAAGGTGTCATCACAGCCACGCGTTCGTCCCAAGCTTCAGGTGCTTCACCCATAGAAACCCAAACATCGGTGTAAAGGAAATCACAACCTTTTACGCCTTCGGCAACGTCTTCAGTCAGCGTTATTTGTGCACCTGTATTTTGCGCAATTGCTTGGCATTCTTCGACAAGCTGTTCTTCTGGCCAGAAAGCTTTAGGTGCAATAAGGCGAATATCCATACCCATCTTCGCGGCACCGACTAACAGAGAATTACCCATGTTGTTGCGTGCATCGCCTAGGTAAGCAAAACTGATTTGATGCAGATGTTTACCGCGACCATGCTCAAGCATAGTGAGGAAATCAGCCAAGATCTGAGTTGGATGGAACTCATCAGTAAGGCCATTCCACACTGGAACGCCAGCATAAGCGCCAAGATCTTCGACAATACTCTGGCCAAAACCACGATATTCAATACCATCGTACATACGACCTAATACACGCGCGGTATCTTTCATTGATTCTTTTTGACCAATCTGAGAACCAGAAGGGCCTAAATAAGAGACTTGAGCTCCTTGATCAAAAGCAGCTACCTCAAAGGCACATCGAGTTCGAGTTGATGCTTTTTCAAAGATCAAAGCGATGTTTTTACCGTTAAGCTTTTTTTGCTCTGTACCTGCATACTTAGCCTTTTTAAGGTAAGCAGACAGGTCGAGTAAAAACTGAATCTCTTTAGGAGTAAAGTCGAGAAGTTTTAGAAAGTTACGATTGCGAAGATTAAATGCCATCTCTCGCTCCTTGGGTATATAGAATCAATGAAGAACTTAGTTAAACATAAAAATGCTATATTTGTGAATAGTTATTTTATTAATTTGATAAAAAAGGCCAGTACAATGGTACTGGCCTAGATAAGTTATGTGTTCGCTTTACTGAACTACTTGAGTTAAATACCGTCTCTTTCTATAGGACAGCTCATGCAACGAGCGCCACCACGACCGCGACCCAGTTCATTGCCTGGAATTGTCAGAACTTCGATGCCTGCTTTGTCGTATTTCTCATTGGTGTAAACATTACGCTCATAACCGATAACCGTACCCGGTTTCACCGTCAGTACGTTGTTAGCGTCATTCCACTGTTCACGTTCAGCTTCGTAGTTATCACCACCAGTTGTGATGATCTTCAGTTGATCGAGATCCAGTGCGCCTTCAATCGCTGTTAGGTAGTTTTCAGCTTTCTCTACTCGCATTTCGCCATTTTCTTTCGGCGTTAAGCGCCAAGTATCTAGGTCTTTACGAACGATCTCTGGATAGACTGAGAATGTATCGATATCCATGTGAGTCATGACCGTATCAAGGTGCATACAAGAGCGGTGCTTCGGTAAATCAATCGCAATCACTTCTTTAGCTTGACCGGACTTGAATAAACTCGCAGCTAGATTTTCGACACCTTGTGGCTTGGTACGCTCCGAAATACCGATAAGAACAGCGCCTTTACCGATAACCAGTACATCTCCACCTTCAATATTGGCGTTGTCGTAATGAAGATCTTCATCACCGAAGTACTTAATGAAATCTTGCCCTGCGAATACAGGGTGCCAGCGATATATTGCTCGCAAGTGATTCGTTTCTCGTTGACGAGCAGGCATCATCATCGGGTTAAGAGAGACACCGCCATAAACCCAGCAAGAAGTATCGCGGGTAAATAGATGGTTAGGTAGCGGCTCAATAACGAAATCAAGTGGGCGGTGCATCTTCGGTAGCATTGAAGAAGATTTAATAGGAAGCTCAGAGTAGGCT
>NZ_JBFRVX010000131.1:0-8110 GCF_041475345.1 Vibrio sp. 10N.222.48.A3
TATCTTGGTAGGCTTTAACTTTATCATCCTGACCTTGATAAATTAGCTTAATACCGAGAGCGGTCATTCGATTCTCAACAATTTGAGATTTACGGCCAGTGATGATTGCGATTTCAACGCCGGCGTTCATCAACGATTTAATGCCGTAACCGTCGCGCGTATGGAAAGTTTTTAGCTCTTCACCGTTGTTACCCATGTAGATGCGGCCATCAGAGAATACGCCATCTACATCACAAATCAGCAGTTTGATCTCTTTTGCAATCGCAAATACACGTGAATCCACTGTGCCGTAAAGGGTTTCAATTGCCTGTGACATTACATTACTCCTGCTTTCAGTAAGTCATGCATATTTAAAGCGCCTACTAATTTGCCATTATCACACAACATCAGGCCATTGATGCTCTTAGCTTGCATCAAATTTAAGCCCTCAACTGCGAGCATATTTGGTTCTGCTACCGTTGGGTTCAGTGTCATCACATCGCCGATCTGCGTGTTATGAATATCAATACGTTTATCTAAGATACGGCGTAAATCACCATCGGTAAAAATGCCCTTCATTTGGCCATCTTCACCGACGATTGCCGTCATGCCCAAGCCTTTTTGAGATATCTCTAACAGGGCATCTCGAACTAGTGCATCCGGAGCAACAGTTGGGAGTGCATCGCCGGTGTGCATGATGTCGTCTAGTTTCAACAGCAGTTGACGGCCTAAAGCACCACCAGGATGAGACAGTGCAAAATCTTGAGCGGTAAAACCTCTTGCCTGTAAAAGTGCAACGGCTAATGCATCACCCATAACCAAGGTAGCGGTAGTACTGGTTGTTGGTGCTAAACCAAGGGGACACGCTTCTTCGGGTACTGAAATCTGTAAATGAATATCAGATAAAGTCGCCATGTTTGATGCTGGCTTGCCAGTCATGCTGATAATCTTAATGTTTAAACGCTTTAATACTGGGAATAGGCTGAGGATTTCTCCTGATTCACCTGAGTTGGATATTGCTATCACAATATCGCCAGGTTCGATCATGCCTAAATCACCATGCGCCGCTTCACCTGGGTGTACAAAGAAAGCCGATGTACCAGTACTTGCCAGTGTAGCTGCTATTTTGTTACCAATGTGGCCTGATTTGCCCATGCCCATTACTACGACTTTGCCTTTGTTGTTCAGGATTAGGTCGCAAGCTTTGCTAAAATCATCATTAAAATATTGGTCTAATTGCGTGAGACCTGCAACTTCAGTTTCCAAAACTTGTTTTGCAACGCTGCAATAATCAAATGGCTGAGACATCAAATACTCCAAGTACGGGAAGTTAAATCAACAATTAAGCTGACATGTTCATTAGTAGGTAACTTTGATATGCCACAAACGTCACGATTAACACGCCGCCTTCGATACGATTCACGCTACGAGATTTTCCTAGTGCCATGATAACAAGAAGTAGTGATACGCCTAGCATTACCCAGAAGTCACGACCCATTGCAAACTCGCTCAAGATTGAAGGGTTTAGGATGCCTGGGATACCCATCACGGCAAGGATGTTGAATACGTTTGAGCCAATGATATTACCCACAGCCATATCATCTTCACCTTTCATAACACCAGCTAGTGATGCTGCAAGTTCAGGTAAACTTGTGCCAACGGCAATAATGGTTAAACCAATCACAAGGTCGCTCATACCAAAGAACTTCGCGATTACAACCGCGTTATCAACCAACATGTTGGCCGCTAGAGGTAGAATAATCAGGCCAACCACCACCCACATTGCGGCTTTGGGGTTGCTCACGCCTTCAGGAACTTCAGATTCTTGTTCGTCAAGAAAGGCATCACCGTTCTTTTTCTCACTACGGCTGATTTGCAGCATCGCAAATAAGAAAGCGGCAAAAAGAACAAACAACAACACACCTTCATAGAAACCTAAGTGATTATCCCAAAGCAGTGCGCCCGCTAATAGAGTGACACCTATCATTAAAGGTAGTTCACGACGAATCACACCAGAGCTAATCGATAATGGCTTGATAAGGGCTGTAATACCTAAAATCAGCGCGATGTTAGCGATGTTTGAGCCTAATACGTTACCTACCGCCGTATCTGTTTTACCATCAAGGGCTGCTGTCGCAGAAACCATCATTTCAGGGGCTGAAGATCCCATTGCTAAGATTGTCATACCGATAACTAGTGGTGAAATACCGAAGTTGCGAGCAAGAGCTGCGGCACCGTATACCAGCTTATCTGCACTCCACACCAAAAAACCTAGACCGATAATAAGAAACGCAATCGCTTCAAGCATGATGATTCCTAAAAATTAATAAAAAACGGAGAATTAACCGCTAATTTTGACTTGTTGCTAGATAAAAGGGAAGTCACTCGACAAATTAATTGCTAGTTAGTGGTAAAGAAATGTTGTTGAGGAATGAATTTCTCAATGCTTTCAAATCCCTGCCTTTGTTTTCTGTTTTTAATAATTAATTGAACAGCGCTTTTAATTCTAAAGTAGACTCATTATTATTGCAGTCATAATTGGCGTTTTTAAAGCAAGGAAACAACAAAAGTATGTTGAACACTGAGCTTGTGAAAGTTAAGAATCTCAGCTTCTCACGCGGTGAACGAATTATCTTTGATGACATCAGTTTAGAAGTTCCTCAAGGAAAAATAACCGCGTTCATGGGGCCGTCAGGGATCGGCAAAACAACCTTATTACGTCTGATTGGTGGACAATTACCACCAGATGAAGGTGAAATTTGGTTTGATGGCGACAACATCCCTGCATTGCCACGTCGAAAGCTATATCAAGCACGTAAGAAAATGAGCATGCTTTTCCAATCGGGGGCACTTTTCACGGATCTAAATGTCTTTGATAATGTGGCGTTTCCTTTGCGAGAGCACACTGAACTTAACGAAAAATTCATTCGTACCATTGTATTGCTTAAGCTTGAGGCGGTAGGGTTGCGAGGCGCGGCGCAATTAATGCCGAGTGAGTTGTCTGGTGGTATGGCGAGACGAGCGGCGTTGGCCCGTGCGATCGCATTGGACCCAGAACTTATTATGTATGATGAGCCTTTTGTTGGCCAAGATCCAATCACCATGGGTGTTTTGGTTGAGTTGATTCGTAACCTCAATCAAGCCTTGGGTTTAACCTCTATTGTCGTTTCTCATGATGTCCCTGAGGTGATGAGCATTGCTGATTGGGTTTATTTGATGGCTGATGGGAAAATTATTGCTGCAGGTTCTCCTGATGAGTTGTACAACAACAGCGACCCAAGAGTGCAGCAATTTTTGCAAGGTGAATCGGATGGCCCTGTGCCATTTAGGTTTCCTGCAAATAGCTTAGAAAAGGATTTGTTTGAATATGATTGCTAAAACTATTGCGGGTGTCGGTAAGCGCGCACTTGCGATCTGTGAGTCATTTGGTCGAGCAAGCCTAATGCTATTTGGGGCTTTGTTTGGCATCCCGAAACTAAAAAATTTCCCTCTATTAGTTAAACAATTTTATAGCGTTGGCGTTCAGTCATTGGCTATCATTTTAGTTTCAGGCTTGTTTATTGGCATGGTACTCAGTCTGCAGGGCTATGTCGTATTAATCGACTATGGCGCAGAGGGTAACCTTGGGCAAATGGTCGCGCTCTCGTTGTTACGGGAATTGGGCCCTGTGGTGACAGCACTTCTGTTTGCTGGTCGTGCGGGTTCAGCATTAACGGCTGAAATCGGCTTAATGAAAGCTACTGAACAGATCTCTAGCCTTGAGATGATGGCGGTTGATCCTCTTAAACGCATTATTGCGCCACGTCTCTGGGCCGGCCTTATTTCTATGCCACTGCTCGCTATGATTTTTATGGCGGTCGGGATTTGGGGTGCTCAGTTAGTCGGTGTGGATTGGAAAGGTATTGACCACGGCAGTTTCTGGTCTGCGATGCAGTCTTCCGTTGAGCTTGGCCGTGATATTGGTAACAGTATGATCAAATGCATGGTCTTCGCTATCACCGTAACTTGGATCGCACTTTTTAATGGTTATGATGCAGTACCGACATCCGAAGGTATTAGTCAGGCAACCACACGCACAGTAGTACACTCTTCTCTAGCGGTATTAGGGCTAGATTTTGTTCTTACCGCATTGATGTTTGGGAATTAATCATGCAACAAACTCGAAAATTAGAATTATGGGTCGGCACCTTTGTTATTGCCGGAATTTGCGCAATCTTAATCATGATCTTTCAAGTCGCTGACGTAAAAGGTATAGGTTCAAACCATACTTATAACCTAAAAGCGACCTTTGACAATATTGGCAGCCTAAAGGTTCGCTCACCAGTAAAGGTGGGGGGCGTCGTTGTTGGTCGAGTTCAAAGTATTGAACTTGATACTGAGAGCTACCTTCCTGTGGTTGAACTGTCTATTGATGCGAAGTACTCACAATTTCCTGATACCTCTAGTGCTCAAATCTTAACGTCGGGCTTGATCGGTGAGCAGTACATCAGCTTAGTTCCAGGCTTCATCTTTGAAGATGAAGAGATGTTGGTTGATGGTGATTCTATCGAAGACACCAAGTCGGCATTAGTATTAGAAGATTTGATTGGTCAAGTGCTGTATAGCGTCGGTGGCTCTGATAATAGCGAAGCTAAGGAGTAGGCTCATGTTAAAGACGAATAATTTATTGAAGACTAATTACTTATTGAAAAGACTGCTTCTGACAGCTGTCGCTTTGCTGATGTCGACTCCAGCTTTTTCGGCAAAACCGATTGATCGAACTCAGCCTTATCAGATGATGACTCAAGTTGCAGAAGAGGCTTTCGCCCGTTTGAAGAACGAGCAAGAGAATATCCAACAAGATCCAGAGTTACTGAAGGTCATCGTGGAAGAAGAGTTGATGCCTTATGTGAATGCTCAATATGCGGCGCTGAAGTTGCTAGGGCCGAACTTGAAAGGTGCTGATAGAGGAGACGTGCGCGTATTTATTGATGCATTTCGTAAATATCTCGTTTCTTCTTATGCTCAAGTGTTAACTCAATATACAGATCAGACGATTAAATTTGGTCCAGAACCAACAATTAAAACAGATAGCCGTATTACCAGTATTAAGGTTGATATCATTGATACGCCTCGACCAAACATTAACCTTGAGTTTAAACTGCGCAAAGATAAGAAGTCAGGTGAGTGGAAGGCATTTGATATGGTTGCCGAAGGTATAAGCCTGCTATCAAGCAAGAAGTCTGAGTGGAACACTAAGATTCGTCAAGAAGGCATCTTACAAGTAGCTGACGAACTCGAGAAACTGGCTTCTCAACCGATTCGTTTTGAGAGTAATAAATAATGAGCCATTCTCAATGGCAAGCGCTAAGCTCTAAAGAATATCAACTTCTTGGTGATATAGATCGAGATAGTGTACCTGCAATCTGGCGTATATTGGAAAAGTGGCAAACGACGGAATCGAGCGTTGAAATTGACCTTAGCCATATAAATCGAGTCGATTCAGCAGGAATGGTGATGCTAATTCACTTATTAGAGCATGCAAAAAATCAAAACTGTCATATAATGCTCAGTTTCGTGCCAGAACAATTACGAACGTTGTTCCAATTGAGCAATATCCAGCCAATGATGGCAGAACACATAAAAAATTAGGCAGGAGCTATTTGTGGACAGCACAAAAGTACAAGAATTATTAGCAGAGGCTCTGAACCTTCAGGAAATTATCGTGAAGGGTGAAGGCAGTCATTACGAAGTTGTTGCGGTTGATCCATGTTTTGACGGCATGAATCGAGTTAAGAAGCAGCAACTAATCTACGGCCCACTAATGGAATACATTCAACGCAATGATATCCATGCTCTTTCTATTAAGGCTTTCACGCCGGAAGAGTGGGAACGTGATAAGAAACTGATGTCACTTTAAGGTTTATGATGGAAAAGTTTCGAGTTATTGGATCGGATAAGCCGCTAAGCGGTGAAGTGACGATCTCAGGCGCAAAAAATGCAGCCCTACCAATCCTATTTGCTTCAATTCTAGCTGAAGAGCCGGTTGAAGTGAGTAATGTTCCTCACCTACGTGACATCGATACTACGATGGAATTGCTTAAGCGTTTAGGCGCAAAAGTATCACGCAATGGTAGTGTTCATGTTGATGGCAGCGAAATTAATGAATTTTGTGCACCTTACGATTTAGTAAAAACAATGCGCGCTTCTATTTGGGCTTTAGGTCCTTTAGTCGCTCGTTTTGGTGAAGGCCAAGTGTCACTTCCGGGCGGTTGTGCTATTGGTGCTCGACCTGTTGATTTACATATCCATGGCCTAGAGCAACTAGGTGCGACCATTGTATTGGAAGATGGTTATGTAAAAGCAAGTGTTGACGGCCGTTTGAAAGGCGCGCACATCGTGATGGATAAAGTAAGTGTGGGTGCCACCATTACTATCATGTGTGCAGCAACGCTAGCGGAAGGTACAACTGTGTTAGATAATTCAGCGCGTGAGCCTGAGATTGTTGATACGGCTGATTTCCTAAACAAACTAGGAGCTAAAATTTCTGGTGCAGGTACAGATACGATTACTATCGAAGGCGTTGAGCGTCTTGGTGGTGGCCAACACTCTGTGGTTGCAGACCGTATTGAAACGGGTACCTTCCTGGTTGCTGCTGCGGTTTCTGGCGGTAAAGTGGTTTGTCGCAACACCAACGCTCATCTTCTTGAAGCTGCCTTAGCGAAGCTTGAAGAAGCGGGAGCGAAGGTTGAAACGGGCGAAGGTTGGATCAGCCTTGATATGACTGTTCGTGAGTTGAAAGCGGTGAAAATCGTAACGGCACCTCACCCAGGCTTCCCAACCGACATGCAAGCACAGTTTACCCTGCTTAACATGATGGCGAAGGGCAGTGGTGTAATCACTGAGACTATCTTTGAAAACCGCTTTATGCACATTCCTGAACTACAGCGAATGGGAGCAAAAGCGGAAATAGAAGGCAACACTGCTATTTGTGGTGAAACCAAAAAATTGAGCGGCGCTCAAGTAATGGCAACGGACCTTCGCGCATCTGCGAGCCTTGTTATTGCTGGTTGTATCGCTCAAGGTGAAACCATCGTTGACCGTATTTATCACATCGATCGTGGCTACGATAAGATTGAAGATAAATTGTCAGCCTTAGGCGCAAACATTACACGGTTTAGCGAGTCGAACTAACTTAGGTTAGTGAGTTCATGAATCAGTAAGATGAAAACAGAAAAGTCGGAACCTTGGTTTCGGCTTTTTTATAGTTGTATTTACCGCCAGTGAATCTATTGCCTATTTTGTGCAAATAGATGAATCAACTTGGTGGTTGTGAGGAACAAAATGATAGCAATATTACGTATTTTCGCAGTGGCGATATTTGCGATTCTTATGTTTGTATTTGGGTGTGGTTACTGTTTACTAAGCCCACGTAACCCGAAACACGTATTTACCTTTGGTCGTTATTTCGGTCGCATGTCGAAAATCTTTGGTATGAAGTTAGAGCTTCGTATCCCGGAAGATGCTTACTCTCGTGGCCAACATGTTTACGTTGCAAACCACCAAAATAGCTGGGATCTATTCACGATTTCATCTGCGGTAACACCTAAGGTTGTGACTGTTGGTAAGAAGAGCCTAGCGTGGATGCCTCTTTTTGGTCAGCTGTACTGGTTGACGGGTAATATCCTAATCGACCGGGCTAACCGCAGCAAAGCGGTAGGTACGATCGATCAAGTGGTTACTAGCCTTAAAGAGAGTGATGTTTCAGTATGGATGTTCCCTGAGGGGACTCGTTCTCGTGGTCGTGGTTTGTTGCCATTCAAAACGGGTGCTTTCCATGCTGCGATTGGCGCTGGCTTACCTATTATCCCTATCGTGTGTAGCTCAACAGGTGGCGTGAAGCTGAACCGTTGGAACAATGGTCATGTGATTGTTGAAATGCTGCCACCAATCAGCACTGAAGATTACGATAAGTCTAATGTTCGTCAACTGGCTAACCTAGCTCGTGAGCAGATGGCTGCGAAGCTTGAAGAGTTAGACAAAGAAGTGGTTGAGCTTAATAAGAAGTAATCATCTAAGCGAAACGATGAACAATAAAAAAGGTTGCCAAGTGGGCAACCTTTTTTTGTATCTGATAAACGCTCAGCTTTAT